>JBOGMI010000080.1:0-11658 GCA_050746645.1 Bryobacteraceae bacterium
ATGTGCAATCGATATCGCCGACAATAGTAAAATTAGCGACCGCAGCAAACATATCGAAGTTCAGCACTTCTTCATTCGAGAACATATCGAGTCTGGTGCAATCAAACTCGTGCACATTCCATCCAACGAAGAGGCAGCCGACACTCTCACTAAACCTCTCCATCGCGTCGCTTTCAAACGCTGTGCTGTGATGCTTGGACTCGTCCCGCGTGAGGATAATATCAAGAAGCGGAAAACAGTTCAGCAGCCCGAGCGCCGAGGGGAGGTGTTGGAGCAGAACGGCGCACGCCCTGCATTGAAGCAGACGAAGTGAGTACAGTGAACCTCGAACAGAACGAGAAGTGGACTTGAGATCGGGAAAGGCGCGAGCCTCTTCCAAGTGAAGGGCAGAGAACACCTCTGGAGCACGAAGAGCACAGTGAGGGACCATGACTGAGTCTTCGCACTGCATGATGCATCGACGCTATCTCATCTCATCCCGTCTTCCATCTGTTTCATTCCTCATACAGAATAATTCCAGGTAGTGGAATTACGTTTCTCTGTGGCTCTGTAGCACGCGATGGCAGAACGGTGTCCCGGCCGACTGTCCGCATCCGACCTCTAGCTCAGCCCTCCTCCGACGCGAAGTGACTGACGTCCTGACGTTGCTCCGCTTCAAGTCTTCTCTCGGGTGAACTCGCTTCCTTTCCCATCGCCCTTCGCTCTCCACTTCTCCCTCTGCCTCCGTCCCTGTCGAGGAGCTGTATCCGTCGATCGTCGACATACAGCATGCCCTCCCCTCCCTCCCCCGTGTCTGTTACTGATGTTGTTGTCATTGACGGCAACATCCATGCTGTCGATGTCGAGGGTGACCTCGTTGCCTTGTCAGCGTCCCCCAATGAGGGCGCGTCACGGGAGGCGATGTCAGCCCGTCCTGCCTATATGTTTGCAGCGGCGCTCGTCGAGTTCAACGCCGCGATCAGCCCGCCAGCACTCGGCTCTCGCCCTGCTAGGAGCAAGCGTCAGAGGTCCGGTGAGGCCGACGAAGAGTCGGATGTGTGTGAGGAGAAGTCTGCGCCTCCCAGTTCGCTACCTGTTCCCAAGACGGCCAATGGCATGACATTGTCCTCGGGCAAGAAGAATGAGCCTGTTACTGTCCCTGACGGCGTCGGTGACAATTACGTTGCTGCGCATGTCCGTTCAAGCGAGCTGTCAGATGTTGGCATCGACGCGCAATCGCCCACTACCCTTCAGGTCCTTCTCCACGTGGACGCCGATTATCCCGACGCACCCATGGTGGACAGGATGAACTCTTGGTGCAACGCGGTGGGTAGACTGCGCTTTGCTATCCAGCTCCTTAGTCATGAGAACTGCTTTTCTGTGCAGCCCCCCATCATCCCCTTGTTCTTTACAGAACCGTCCACTACTACCTTCACGGACGAGCAAAACTCGTGGTTGTTGGCGTATGGAGATCTGCAAGCCAAGTACAGCGGTGACATCTTCCAGGGCCGAGGTCAGGAAGGAAATGTACTGGTGGCGCAGCAGGACGCGGTGACGGCATTCAACAAGCTCCTGTCCTCGGGCCAGACGGTGTGGGGCGGCTCCTCCCTTGTGCACAGTTGGGATGACATCCTTCTGGCCGGGTCGCAGGTCAAGCGTGTCACGTCCCCTTTTGATGGATCCTCTTCGTCCCCAGTGCCTGGCTCGCCCTTCGAGTCTTCCCGTACGTACACTCTCGACCTCGTCACCGCCACGCCCGAAGCCGCCTTCGCGGTTGGCTGTGCTTTGACGGGCCTCTCCCTTCTTCGCCGCACTCCTGCCTTCGCCGCTCTTTGCGACATGGTCGGCCGTGCTCTGAGGGGAGAGGGCAGAGGCGGCTCTACCAGCAGCACCGATGAGTCGGACGATGATGGGTCGGGTACTGCATGGCGCAGGGTCAGCAACGGTCGCCGCGCGCGTGAGGATCCCCGCAGAAGAGCCCGGCACGAGCTTAGCAAACTGGGACAGAAGCCTGCCATACGCGTGCTGGAGAAACACACTTCCCTGGTCACCTCCCGTCTCTTGCTCGCGCTGTGCTCTTCCATCAACATACGTCGAGCTCCTCAGCCATACCTCTGCTACCTGATCGACAACCTCTGGACCGCGGGTTGTATGATCGACGAGCCGCTGGCCGACAACCTCGGGGACGATGTTGCGTTCCTGACGCTCTCCAAGGCCTTGCCCGAGCTGCGCGTCAGGCAGGACCAGGTCAAATGGAAACCCACTGGCTGGTGGAACGCACGACTCTATGTGCCTGCTACGGCCGACATGCAGGACATTGTTGCGGACCTCAATCCACGACTGCGCACAGCGATGCGCAAGCCTGACATCCAGCTATCGGTACGGCAGTTCATGGCGCCTAGGGGAAAGACTGGCAGGGTGCTCTTCGAAAGCAAGTGCCTCGTTAGCCTCACTCCTGGGGTCCTGCCCCGTCCCCCCACGTCGCAGAGACGGGTCTCTCCTCGCCCCGCATCTGCATCGTCCTCACCTCACTCACCCCTCGTCGGCCAGGCTGGCTTCCCTCCCGCCGTGCCGGTACCGATACTTCGTCCGTATCAGGCCGCCCAACAGGCCGGGCTCAAACGTCTGGCGGCGGCCGGGGCGCTCGACCATCGTCCGCACAAAACGCAGCAGCTGGCCTTGGCTGGCAGCAAGTCCTACGCCGCGGCCGTGTCGGCTCAACAGCAGCACGCGCCAGTGGGCAAACCTCAGCCCTCATCCCCTTCTAAGCAACCGACAGTGCAAGCGCTTGGTCGTCCAATCGAGAAACACGGCGCTCCTGGACCACAAAGCCTCGCTGGTCCTTCGCACGAGGCCAAGGCGGGCGAGACGCAGTCCATGGTAATCGAAAAGCCGCAGCAGAAGCAACGCGCGGGACGAACAGCACGATTCGATGCGCTGGAGGCGCGACTGCAGTCGCTCGTGGAGGGGCACGAACAGGACAAACAGGACAAACAGACGCTCATGCAGCAGTTCCAGGCGCTCATGCAGCAGACCCAGACCCTCATTCAGCAGAACCAGGCACTAGGCCAGGAGATGCAGCAGCTTCGTCTACATCAGGCCCAGGGCCAGGACTGTGCCCCTGATGGGCTTGCACCGGCTCCCATCACCCCTGCCTTAGCGCCTGTCCCGCTCGCTGTCCTCATCGACCAGGTGGCGCACCACAACGCCATCTTCAGTCAGATCGTGCCCAGGCTGGACGCGCTGGACGGCCTTCTGAGGCTGGTGCCTGCCATCGAGGAGATGGCGCGCCAGCAGCAGCAGAAGAAGCAGCGACAGCAGCTGCAACAGCCATCGCCGCCTTGCAATGCGCCCACGCTTGCTCAGGTAGCCGTGGCTGGTCATCCCCCAAGCCGCCCGTCTCCTCTGCTTTTGGGTCAACAATCTGCTCACGGGTCCAGTGGCTCCCCACCTGCCCCATCTGCCTCTCTCTCACGCTCTGTTAGCGCCCGTGTCGATCCAGCGCACAATGGATCGGTAGGCAGCAATGCGTAATCCGCTCGCTCAGGGCCGCCCGGCTCCTTCCCTGCCGGGCACGGCCGTCAGTCCTTCCCCTCCTCCTCACGACATTGTACAGTGTATAGTTACTGCACCGCTGACTGATAGTTCTCCCCATCAATCGTCTCTCAGTGACCCTCCTCTTGACGCTAGTAGCTCACGTGATTCTACCCATATCCTTACTTCCGAGAACACCCGCGGTCCCCTCCGTCAGTTTTGGTTCACTTCCTTCCCTCCTTCCTTGCGCAAGCGGTTCCCGCCCCAGAACATCTTGCGTATGCACACTGTCGGTGATGGCTCATGCATCAGAGGCGCCTTCCTGCAGGCTTTGGAGTGCAGTCGTCGTGCAGCTGACCTCCTGCACTCGATCAGCCCGCAGCGGCCGCCCACCCCGGAGGCCATTCGGATATTCACTGCCCAGATTACCACCACGGTTCGTGGTTGGAGCCCCTTCCAATGGGCCTTGCTCTCCGAGACTATCCGCTCAGAGCTCTGGGAAACGCGGCTGTGCACAGCCTGTGGTGTAGCGGCTGACAATCATGTGCGCTGCCACTGTCCTGTGATCGCTAGAGCAGATGTCTCTCTCGAAGAGGAGCGCGAGGCCTTCTGCGCGTCCCTCAGTCACCCAACATTTTCTTTGTGTGCGGAGTCTCTCTATGTGCTCGCTCTGGTCACCAACACGGGCGTGCTACTGCTCGCTAGCGACGAGCGCCCCGACCAGCTGACCTCCCGGGCGGTCGCCAGGGACTACTGCACCTCCTCCTTCTCGCATTCTGTCATCCTCCACCTCATCACTGGACGAGGACCGGGCGTCGGCCATTTCGAGACCATTGGCCTCTCTCCCGTCGATGGAACCCCTTTCATCACGGTGTTTGAGCGTGAGCACCCGCTGTTGCAAGGGCTCAAATGGTGCCTTCAAGACCGTGCGCAAGGGAAGACCCTACAGCATGAGGCAGTTGTATGGGATGAGCTGGATGTGCCTGTAGGTCCTGTCCAGCACGATCATTGCGGAGCGAGCGGTGACTGTGTTTCCCCTTCTCCATCAGCGCCCTCGGCCCCTGCGTCGCGTGCCCACCGACAGCCTCATCCCAACCCGTGGTATGAGGACGTTGCTTCTGCCAGCTCTCAACCCATGCGCGCCCGAGCCTCCGTCGCGGTTCTTCGTCGCTCGGTGAGTGCCGGGGTGAGTGCTGCTGCAGTTGGGCCTGAGCCGGTTCCCAGCGCCCCTGCGACTAGTGTCTCATGCATGCCTCTGTCTCCCTCTCACACTGCCAACAATAGCCGACCGTCGCCCAAGCCTTCGCGCAAGAGTCCTCCACCCGCAGTCCAGCCTGCGCCTCCCCTGCCGTGCTCCTCACCCGCCGCTCCATTACGGATGGACTTGCGGCGTATACGCCGCTTTGCTCACCGTGTGGCAGTACGGGGCACGTTCACCCCGCGCGTGCGTTTCTCCGACATCCCGCTGTGGACAATGCACTACAGGGAGGCTTTGTTGGCTGTCCAAAAGGCTCTGCGGCAGTCGCCCTTGGACGAGCGCAACTTCATCGCCTCCTTCCTCGTGCTCGCCACGCTTCCCGATGCCATCCTCTCCATCCCGGGCAAACAACGCGCAGGGAGAAAGCGCCGGAATAACAAGCGCAATCGCACGCAGGCCAGGCTGCACGATGCACGACTTGTTGAGCGATTAGCGGCGGAGATTCTCGACGACCCCCTGCTCGCCTCCGACTCGCTTGACAGTGATCCCAGCGCGGTTGACGGTTGGACGTCTCTTCCTTCAATTGCTGAGTCCCTGGCGTCCGCTCCGCCTGCCTCCTCGTCGAGTGAGGCGGCTGCGGAGGCGATGGCGGACGTGGACGGGGCCGACGGCATGTGTCTCGACTTCAGCCTCGGCAACGCCACTGAGGCCCAGCACGTGACCCAGGGGGACGAGTGCCTCAGTGAGGCCGAGCTTGACAGACGGGCAGTACAGCGGGCCGTGCTGCTGCTGCGCCAAGGGCACGGCTACAGGGCTCTGTCCGCGCTCATGGCTTCTGGCTCGCTCGCTGACCTCGATGTCGCTGAGGAAAGGGCCAAGCTAAGGGCCCTGCACCCTCAGCCGGATGCGCCAATTCCGCTCTGTCCTCGCGACGTGCCTGAGAAGATCGTGAGCGTGGAGTGGATGGCCGCTGCTATGCGCAGTAGCGACAACGGGGCGTCGCCTGGACTAACCGGCTGTGGAGCCAATTACCTCGCCGTCCTCGCCGACGACCCCCCCTGCGTAGAGGCGCTCGCCTTCTTCATTCAGCAGATCGTTAATAATACGCTACCCGCCGTTGTGCGCACGCTCCTCACCACGTCCATCCTTGTCTCACTCAAGAAGGACTCCTCCAGTAGGCGTCCGATCGCCATTGGTGATGTCTTCTATCGTTTGGCAGCGCGCTATGTGTTGGACCTGGTGACTGAGGAGGGGCGGCGGGCGATGAGCGCTACCGCGGAGTCGCAGGCGCATCAGTACGGGGTGGGACAGCACGATGGCTGTACGCAAGTGGTGCAGACCGTGCAGCATTTGCTGCTGTGTGGTCAGCCAACGGTCGCCTCCGCTTCCGCTTCACCTTCCTCCTCGCATCCCGCAGCGGTAGCCTCTCCATGCCCTACTCCTTGCCCCTCTCCCGCAACGCGCCCTCTCGCGTGTCTCAGCATCGACCTCTCCAACGCGTTCAATTCCATTGATCGCGCGACGGTGCTCCGCACCCTGTATAGCAATCACTCACTCAGCCCATGCTGGAGGACAGTCTCCTTTGCCTACGGCCAGGTCGGGCTCCTCCTTATGCGGTGCGATCCGTCGGTCGCCGACCTGGACGCCTTCATCGAGTCACGTGCGGGCGTGCGACAAGGGGACCCACTCTCCCCGCTGTTATTTTGTCTGACGCTCCATCCCGTCTATTCTGCCGTCGCCAAGCTCGTCCGTGCGGGTACACACGCGTTTGTCGACGACTCGCACTCGCTGGGCACCATCGCAGAATGCTGGAACGTGTGGCAGGTTCTGCCAGCGTTCCTAGCCCCTCTGGGACTCTCGTTGAACGTGGCCAAGTGTCAGCTGACGTGCTTCCAGCTGGACCGGGCTCTGCTCAACGCAGAGGACGCAGCCGCATTCAGCGCGCTCAGTTCTGCTGGGCTCCGCGTCAACAGGGACTCGCTGCGCCTACTCGGCTCTGTGGTGGGGGCAGATGGCAGCTGCGTCAAGCAGTGGCTAAACGACGACGAGGCGTTCTGGGCGAGCCACGAGACCGTGCTTCGTCGCATTCGTTTGATGGGCAAGCAGTCAGGATGGGCCGCTCTGCAGCGTCTCACAGCTGGGGTCATGACAAATCGCCTCCGCGCGATGGCCCCGGCCTGGACGCAGGAGCACGCACAACGCTACGACGAGGGCGTGCTCCGCGTGGCCCGACACATCCTCGACCTCACTGAGCTCGATGGTTCAGTGCACGAAGACCAGATCCGTGCTCCTGCCTCACAGGGCGGTTTTGGTCTCACTTCGGCCTTTGGCCTCGCCCCCGCGGCACATCTCGCTGGTGTTGCGTGCACGCTGAGCGAGGCACCCGCCTTCGCTGCGGTCTGGGATGAATCGGTCCCTCTCCCACCTGATTCGCCCTCCTTCCTCGCCATCGACGACAGCATTCGTCGAATCGATTCAGAGGAGCGCCGACTGACCTCCATCATCGACGACCCTATTCGTGTGCAGCAGGTTCAGCCGTCGGTCGTCCCTGCCAATGCCACCACCTTTGTTGCCCACTTCCGCTCCTACTCCCCTCCTTCCATTCAGCACGCTATCAGCCACCGCAAGCAAATTCTATCACACATTGCGAGGTTGAAGCAGGCCGAGAGGCTTGGGGGAGAGGCAGGGCAGATAGCGCGGGCGCGATGGGCGGCACTCACTGTACGGGGCTCATCACTGTGGCTCCAAGTTCTACCTATGGATCCTCGCCTCACGCTCTCCGACGTCCAGTGGCGCTGGAGTGCATGGCTTCGCCTGGGCAAGGCCCTCCCTCCCGTCGCCTCTGGATGTTGCCAGTGCGAGCCCAAGGAGCCCGATCCTCAGGGTGCCTGGCACGCACTCACCTGCCCGGCCTCCACAGAGGCTCGCATCGCTCGTCACAACACTGTGCTGATGACTATCGCCTACTTCAGCCGCCTCCTCCTCCAGCATCCACGTGTCGAGCCCACTGAGCTCTGTGCTGACGATGACAGGCGGCCAGACATCCAACTCGACCTGCCTGCACTCACCCTCCTCGGTGATGTGACCATTGTACATCCCACTGCGAAGTCTTATCTCCCTGCCGCTGCCAACCCCAAACGCGGGGTGGAGGCCGTGGGCGACAAGAGCGCGGACGCCAAGGACAAGCTGTACAAGGCGGCTGCTTTGGCTCTCACCTATGTCTTCCTCCCCCTCGTCCTTTACACTTACGGGGGCTTCCACAAGAGCGCCCTGCAGTTCATCCGTCTACTCGGTGACGCGCACGACGCTGCTGCATGCAACTTCTCGCTCGCCACGTGGAGATCTCAGCTCATGTCCTGTATTGCTATTGCCGTGCAGCGCTACACTGCACGAATTATGGTGCTGCAGGATCAGCGCGCGCGGGCTGCAGCGCTCCCTGCTCATGGCAAGGCGTGCATCTTTGCCACGATGCGGACGCGCTCCCGTATAGCCGCACGACGATCGGCCGCTGCGCACGCTGCTCGCGACTCGCCGCCCTGGTTGGGCACAGTCGTCCTGGGCATTGGTGCTCGAATGGCCTTCGAGCTCGTGGTCGACGAGGGGAGCAGTGGCTGTGTGGCGCAGTCGCTGGCCGAGGAGGTCGACGACGAGTGCGCCGTGCAGCCCCCGTCTCATCCTCCTCCCCACTCTGAAGCTTCCTCTTTCCCCGCTGTCCTCAGTCCGAGTCACGTTCCGCAGTTCGTGCGCCAGGCCGACGGGTTGATGGGCGCATTGCTCGTCTCCGCTGACTCGCCTGTGCAAGGCAAGGCAGCGTGCCCTGTGCGTACTGACCTGGCTCAGTCCGCTCCTGCTGAAATTCCTGTGTCGCCTACCTCTGGCCCTCGTCCCCTGGCCGAACTCTCCGCGCAGGTCGTCCAGCCGTCTGAAGGAGGGCCGAGCCATCGCCTCACAGTGACAGACACCAGTGGCAGCGCTGGAGTGCAGTGTGGCCGAGGCAGAGGCGAGGCAGGGGCAGCCGAGCACGCTGTGGCTGACCCTGCCGATGTGTATATGAAGCCAGTCGAAGGGCTGGCATGTGCTGGACTGGCGGCTGTGGAGGCTGCTGGTGATCGCGGTGAGTCGCCTGTGATTGAGTGCAGTGATGCAGCTCGATGCAGTGCGCCGCTGTGTGAGGCCGCTGGCTGGAACGCCGCTGTGATCGAGTGAGTCGAGTTGCTGAGTGCTGTGTGCTTTTGTCTGTGTCACGTGTGTGTCACTGTGTGCGGCTCGGTTCTCTGTCTGCGTACTCGTCTCTATAGACGACCTCCTCCTACCTCCCCCGGTATAGATCCTTCTCTCTCTCTCTCTCTTCTGTAACTGTAGCGCGATCTTCTGATCCAGCCGTCGCTTCCGCTTCGTTGCCTCGTCATCTACATCCTCCTGGACCTCCACGGCAAGCCCGCTCTGGCCTCTGCCGACCCTTCTTTGTCGTGGCCGACGCGAGGTCACGGAGTGATCGTATATAGCCGCAAGTTGGCTTCGTCTTCCTCCGTCGACTACAGCCTGGTCCTCGACTGTCGACACCGTCATTACTGCGTGCAGCATCCTTCTCGTCGACGCTGTCGTCGGCTCCTGCGCTGAGCTCCTACTATCCATCGTCCACTTCCTCAAGCCAGCTGGCGCGATCCTACCCGTCCCCTATCCCCGCGCAATCGAGAGGGGATTTCGGTCGCTGGGGCAAGCGATGGCGTCTGGCTTCCTGAGTAGTGGTCGTCTAGAGTCCGTGCGCTATGATTATGTTGAGAAGTGGGACTCAAAGAGGAGCATGGCGGTCATCAATGCAGTCGTCGCGCTATTGAACACTCGTGCAGCTGCTTCCCATAAGCTGCTGATCACACCGTCCGAGGAAAAGCATGCGTGCTTTTACCAGGACGTCTTCAGGACACTGCAAGGTAAGATCGCCGGTATTCATCTCGACTTCGTGTCATCGTCCAAGGTATCCATCGTCGAGGCAAACGCTAACCTGCCTGCCGAACCACGGCAGCACTGCGCGGTGATCGCTATCACAGTCGTGCAGCTGTTGGACGCCGATCATCGTTTCGTCATGGAGATTCCTGCGCTCCCACTGGGGCAAGTGGCCGTGCTGAACGCGCCGGTTTATCGTCAACTCGCGCATCAGCTGCCGCTTGGCGAAAATCTATGGGTGTGCGCCATGCGTGACCTGAGCTGGAGCCAGCTTGATTGGATGGAATGCCATCGACAGACAGAGAAGGCAATTGCTGTGGAGAGTGGGGAGATAGTCATGGGGACTGTAGTGAACGTTCGCGGTTTAGCTATCAGCGGGCTTGCGGAAGACGCCGATATCGAGTTCAAGCACCCAGAAGTGGGAAGAATTGGGGCGAAGCGTCTGGTCAGCGAGTACCTTGGAAAGTATTTCACTGAGGACCTGCTCAACACTGGCGGTGTGGTCGAGCTGTGGGTCGGGGTCTTCGACAAGACAAATCGATGCATTGGCTTCGAGCTGGACATTGAAGACGGCGAGGATGACTCGGCATTCGATGCCACAATGCGCACACACTTCTTCAAGGCGCTTCGTGAGAAATACCCTGTCTTTCCTCCACTCCCAATGTCCGTCGTCGATCTGACACGATTCCGTCTTGTCGGCGACTATGTGGATCCTTCCACGTGGGCAGTTGTTTACTTGTCCAACGTCGTCAAGGATTGGCGCACGCTTGCGCGATTTCTCATTATTCTCAACGGTAGGGCGCACATCGTGGACTCAGGAGACTCAGCTGAGCCCGGCGGACGACTGCTGGTCTCGGAGGAAGGGCCCGCCACGCTCGACTCTGTCTCTGTGACGGAGATGTCTCCACACGTGACCCTTCCGACTCTGAAGTGGGCAGAAGTTAGCTGGAGCAAGCTCGCCGCTGAGCAGCAGATCGAGCTCCATGCGCGGTGGGTAGTGCGCGCACGTGCGCACTTGCCGGCGCACTATAAGAACACTTTCTTCTCTATCGAGAATCTGAAGATGCCCCCTGTCCATCAGGTGTCACAGTTAGGAAAGATGTCATCCTCACAACAACCACCGTCGTCCGTTTCTCACGTTCGCATGGGAGCTCTTGCGTTGTGGCTACGCCTACACTGCTGGGAGCCCCTTCCAGAACTAGGCTCCGCCCTGCTGAATGAGCATTACCTCAAAGTGCTCGTGTGCGCCGCTGGACACCAAGAACCAGCGATTCGGTTCATACGTCAAAGCGCTGCCAATAGCATCCACGTGCATGCACTGGTTGTTCCAACCGGGAAAGGAAACCAGACTGTCTGCGACTTCCTGCGAGGTCGGCGTGTGAGACCGCGCATCCTCTTCCTCGAGGCGTGTCAAGGTGATGTGCGCGCGGAAGCTGTACGTCTGCTATCACAGCAGGAGTGGTCCCTGGCCACGTGTAAGGTTATCCTCTTGGTTTCCTCGCAGGATTGTTTGGTGCCACCTTCTACAGACTGGTTGGAGAAAGAGTTGCAACAGACAACAGACGCGCTGCGCAGTATCCGCCCGCCACATACTGAACACGGATCCATTGAGGTTCTGGGTGTGTATCTTTTCGACGATTTGGCTCAGTCCACTGAAGTGACCAACAACACGTCTGAGTCACCTGGCAAGGAGAGCAATGTGAACGATGACTCAGGCTTCTTCGATGGCACCACGACCTCACTCTTCGAGTACATTCCTCCTCTGCAAGCCACTCTTTCGCAGGACATGAAGTATGAGATTGGTCTTCGCTGGCTAATGCGCAGCCAGCGTCAAGATCCGCCTGCATGGGAGCTGGTAGGTTCGGTGCTCGTCCGCACCAGTCAAGTCTCCTATATCAGCGATCACGTGACCAAAGTCCTGACCTCGCTGCGAAGAACCAAACGCGAATTGCGCGTGCTCAACATCTACAAGGCGTTGGCTGGTTGCGGGACGAGCGCACTCT
>JBOGMI010000081.1:0-7279 GCA_050746645.1 Bryobacteraceae bacterium
GTTCTCGCCTTCGATCAAATCGGCTTCGGAACGCGGGTCCTCTACGCAAAAGAGTTTTACCGTCGCTATCCCAACTGGTCGATGCTAGGCAAAATGATTGCCGACACGCGTGCTGCAATGACAGCCGCCGCGGCGCTCGATACGATCGATGCTTCGCAGATTTATCTTCTCGGCTATTCGCTCGGAGGCAAAATCGCGCTTTGGACGGCGGCTCTCGATTCGCGCCTGGCTGCTGTCATTTCAGTAGCGGGTATTACGCCTCTGCGGACGTCGAACGACACCGAAGGCATCCGCCACTACTCTCACCTCCACGGCCTCTTACCGCGCCTGGGCTTCTACGCGGATCGCCCGAGCACGCTGCCGTTCGACTATGACGATGTCCTGCGCCGGATCGGCAGCCGCCGCGTGCTTCTGATCGCGCCCAAGCACGACCGCTACGCCGATCTCTCCGCGCTGCGCCAGCTTGTGAAGCCCTTCGCGAACGTCGAATTGCAAACGCCGGACGGCTTCAACCGTTTCCCTGCCAGACGGCAAAAGTCCGCCTTCGATTGGCTGGACCGCCAACGGCAAAAAACGTGAAATCTACCCGACGAACTTGGGCTACGTTGCTGCGGGTTCCTTCTCCGACAGCAGTGCCAGCAGTCCTGTCGTAACTTCGTTAAACACTTTCCGCCGCCGGTGAACAATCCGCACCGGGCGGTATAAGTCCGCCGGGTCCAGCTTCACCGCGATGATGCGCCCTTCCGCCAGTTCGTCCCGCATCACGCGTTTCGGCATAATGCTGGCGGCCGCCGCGTGTACCACCGCTTCCTTAATCATCTGAATATTATCGAAGCGCAGCACCCAGCGCACGTCGGCGTCGTGCTCGCGCAGGTAGCGCTCGATATGCCCCTGAATCGGCAGATCGTCGTCGAAGCCGATCAAGCCTTCACCCGAAAGCGCGCCGGCCGAAATGAAACTGTGCTTGGCAAGCCGATGGCCCGGCGCCAGAGCCACCACCATCTCCTCGTCGCGCCAGGGCAGCGCCAGCACCTCGCGCGAAGACTCGGCATAGCTCATCAGCCCCAGGTCCGCCTCGTCTTCCACCACCGCCTGCCAAACGCGCTCGGGACGCAAATAAGAAACCTGCAAACGGGCGTCCGGGAAACGCTCGGCAAACCGAGCTTCGATGCTGGCCATCTCCGAAAGCCCTACCGAGTAGATCGCCGCCACTCGAGCAGTGCCGTTCTGTTGACGCGCCAGCACTTCGAGCGACGCCTGCAATTCCTCCTGCCGCCGCAGTATGTCGCGGCAGAACTCGACGTACAGCTTGCCGGCCGTGGTCGCCGCTATCGGCCGCGTCGTGCGGTCGAACAATTCGACGCCGCTCTCTCGCTCAACTTCCTGGATCTGCTGGCTCGCCGCCGACTGGCTGATCCCACTCAGCTTTGCGGCTTTGCTGACGCTCCGGCAATGGGCAACATCCCGGATCAAGCGCAGATTCGCGATCGTCACTACCGCTAATCTAGCATAAGCGTTGCTAATTGTAAACGGGGACAAAATTCGTTTTAGGGATGATGAGAGCGCCGGTTCCAGGCTATTCGGCGGGCGCTGCGGGGCTGCTTGGGAAACCCGAGGCGATGCCTTCGAGCACAATGAACCGGGTATCACGCGCAGTGCAACAGACATCGGCCCGGGCTGCACGCGATTTGTGACACTGAGAGCAGCTATGAAAATCGGGATTATTGGCGCAGGACAGATCGGCGGGACACTCACGCGCCGGCTGTCTCAACTGGGGCATCAGGTATCTGTTGCCAACTCGCGAGGACCAACTTCGCTCGCGGAACTGACCAAGGAGACCGGCGCCAGGGCGGTGACTGCTGCCGAAGCGGCCCGTGCGGGGGAAGTGGTCGTCGTGACCATTCCGGAGGCCAAAATCCGGGACCTGCCGAAAGATCTTTTCGCCGGAGTGCCGCCCGAGGTGGTCGTCGTCGATACCGGGAACTATTACCCCCGCGAGCGTGACGGCCGTATCGATGAGATTGAGGCGGGCATGACGGAGAGCCGCTGGGTAGAACGGCAACTGGGCCGTCCGGTTGTCAAGGCATTCAACAACATTTACGCCCGGCATCTGCTCGAGTCGGGCCGCCCGGCCGGCAGCCCCGGGCGCATCGCTCTGCCGGTAGCGGGCGACGACGCACGGGCGAAGCAGATCGTCCTGCAGTTCGTGGACCAGCTTGGCTTCGATGGGGTGGATGCAGGCGGCCTGGACGATTCCTGGCGGCAACAGCCCGGAACTCCCGTCTATGCCACCGATTTCGACAGCGCCGGCGTGAGCCGCGGGCTAGCCGATGCCAAAAAAGAACGCACCCCACAGTGGCGGGCCACAGAAAAAAGCCCCGGCAGCTTCGCCCAACCTGCCTAACGGCTCACCGATTCGATAAATCCCGGATCATAATATTCCGGAACTCCATGTTGCCTTCGCCACCCTCGTGCAGTTGCAGCGCGATGTGCCCGTCGGCCGGCTGTTTCGGTCTGGGATCGGTGTAGTCGACCATCTGAATGCCATTGAGCCGCGAGCGGTACCGGTTTCCTCTCACTTCGACCAGATATTCATTCCATTGGCCGGTGCGGACCACGGTTTCGTTCTCCGGCGCGGGCCAGACCAGCCAAACGCGCCCATCTTCGGCATAGACTCCGGCCGTGTGGTGGCCAATCCTGCAGTCGATTTCGAACTGCATGCTCGCCGAAGTCACGTTGACGGTGCCGGGCTTAAAGTCTGTATGAAAGAAAACTCCGCTGTTGCCGGGACCTTCGCATTTGAAGTCGAGCGACAATTGGAAATTTTTGTAAGTTTTTTGAGTCTCCAGATAGCCGTAGGCCTTGGTACGAGCACGGCCGTGGATGACGCCGTGTTGCACCGTCCAGCTCTCCTTTCCGATCTTCGTCCAGCCAGTCAGGTCATGTCCGTTGAAAAGGGAGACCCAGTTCACTTCCGGCGATCGGCGGCTTCGGTTTTGCGCCGCGCCGAGGCTTAGGGAGATCCCGATAGCCGCTACTGCCATCAACGTTTTTTTCATGGTTTCCTCGCTCCAGAAATACTATCAGGTGGCAAGCCGAAAACTTCAAAGGGTCGATTTCAATGGTTCGAGGTCCTGTTATCAACACGCTGCACGGAGCCGCCATTTAATTATAAGGAATTCTGATTTTATGGATTGGCAAATTCGCATTGACGAATACTGCCCAGTCGTTTAAGATAAGAACTAGTCCTTCCGGTTCTACGAGGAGCGAGCGTGTACTCAGCCGACCATCCAAATCAACTACCAGCAGCACAAGGACTATACGACCCGGCGAACGAGCACGATGCCTGCGGTATCGGCTTTGTAGTCAAAATCGACGCCGAACCCTCGCACGACATCGTCCGCAAAGGCCTCGAAATTCTAGTGAACCTGCAGCACCGCGGAGCTTGCGGCTGCGACAAAGAAACCGGCGACGGCGCGGGTATTCTGCTGCAGATCCCGCATGCGTTTTTCGCCAAAGAGACCGCCCAACTTGGTTTCACGCTCCCCGCGCCCGGTGAATACGGCGTCGCAATGTGTTTTCTCCCGGTCGAGCAGCAGCAGCGGTTGGCCTGCGAAGGCTTGCTCGAAGAGATCGTGCGCGAAGAAGGCCTGACAGTACTCGGTTGGCGGGACACACCTCTCGATGTGAATGCGATCGGCCGCGTTGCGCGCGCCTCACAACCTTATATTGAGCAATTTTTCGTCGCCCGCGCGCCGGAAATGGATGCGGACGAATTCGAGCGCCGTCTCTTCGTTGTGCGCAAGCGCACCGAAGCGGCGGTTGCCGCTTCCGATATGCGCGAAAAGGGCTTTTTTTACATCCGCTCGTTCTCCTCGCGCACCATCATTTATAAAGGCCTGCTCCTGGCGACGCAGATCGGGCAGTTCTACAAGGATCTGCGCGATCCGGAGACCAAGAGCGCGCTGTGCCTGGTGCACCAGCGCTTTTCCACCAACACCTTCCCCACCTGGCAGCTTGCGCATCCGTTCCGTTACATCTGCCACAACGGCGAGATCAACACGCTGCGCGGCAACGTGAACTGGATGAACGCGCGCCAGGCGGTGATGTCATCGCCGCTTTTCGGTGACATGAAGAGGCTGTTCCCGCTGATTCAGCCGGGCGTCAGCGATTCGGCCGCGCTCGACAACGCCGTCGAACTGCTCACTCTTTCCGGCCGCTCGCTGCCGCACGTCATGGCCATGCTGATTCCCGAGGCCTGGGATGCGGATACAACGATGCCGCCCGAAAAGCGCGCGTTTTACGAATATCACGCCTCGCTGATGGAACCCTGGGACGGTCCGGCCGCAGTTGCCTTCACCGACGGCCGCGTGATCGGCGCGACTCTGGACCGCAACGGCCTTCGCCCCGCGCGCTATCTGGTCACCAAAGACGGCCTGCTCGTCATGGCATCCGAAACCGGCGTGCTGCCATTCCAGCCCGAAGAGATCGAATACAAAGGCCGGCTGCAACCCGGCAAGATGCTGCTGGTCGACTTGGAGCAGCGCCGCATCGTTCCCGATGAAGAGATTAAGCACGAATTGTCCACTCGCCAACCTTACGGCGAATGGCTGAAGCGTAATCAGATCACACTCGAATCGCTGCCGGAGCCCACACGCTTCCATGGCTCGGACCATGAAACCATTCTGATGCGGCAGCGCTGCTTCGGCTATACCGACGACGATCTGAAGTTTCTCATTTCGCCCATGGCCGTCAATGGACAGGAAGCCATCGGCGCCATGGGGACTGACACGCCTTTGGCCTGCCTTTCCGACCGGCCACAACTGCTGTTCAACTACTTCAAACAGCTCTTTGCGCAGGTAACCAATCCTGCCATCGATCCCATTCGCGAAGATCTGGTGATGTCGCTCAACAGCTACATCGGGACCGAGCGCAATATTCTGATCGAGCGTCCGGAGAACTGCCATACGCTCAAAATGCCGCATCCGGTGCTCACCAACCGCGACCTCGAAAAGCTGCGGCGCGTCTCGCGTGGCGATCTGCTCGCCTCCACGCTCTCAACCACATTCGACGCGCAGGACGGCGAAGCGGGCCTAAAGCGAGCGCTCGACGCTCTCTGCCGCCGCGCCTCGCTAGCCATCAAATCCGGCTACACGCTCTTGATTCTTTCCGACCGCGGTGTGGACGAAGAGTTTGCCCCCATCCCATCGCTGCTCGCGCTCACTGCCGTGCACAACCACTTGGTGAGAGAAGGCACGCGCACCGGTGTCGCGCTGATTATCGAATCCGGCGAGCCGCGCGAGGTCATGCACTTTGCGCTGTTGATCGGCTACGGCGCGAGCGCCATTAATCCGTATCTGGCTATCGAAACCATCGAAGAGATGGCTGCTTCCGGCGATCTGCCGGCCGGCATCACGCCGGAGACCGCGGTCAAGAACTACATCAAAGCCGTCAATAAGGGTTTGCTCAAAGTTTTTTCGAAGATGGGCATATCGACCCTGCAAAGCTATCGCGGCGCGCAGGTCTTCGAAGCCATCGGACTCAACCGGCAGTTGATCGACCAGTACTTTACCGGAACGCCGTCGCGCATTGAGGGCGTCGGCCTCGATGTTCTCGCCCGGGAAGCTGTTGCCAAGCACGATTTCGCGTTCCATCCCGTCTCCGAGCACGAGCCTGAGCTGGCGATCGGCGGGGACTATCAATTCCGCAAAAGCGGCGAACGTCATTTGCTTAATCCTCTGACCATCAGCAAGCTGCAGCACGCGGTACGCCAGCGGAGTTATGCAACGTTTCGGGAATTTACCCAGACCATCGACGAGCAGAACGAAAAGTTCTGTACACTGCGCGGCTTGATGACTCTCAAGATGGCCGCCAAGCCGGTTCCGCTCGAAGAAGTGGAGCCCGCGAGCGAGATCGTCAAGCGCTTTGCTACTGGCGCCATGTCGTTCGGTTCCATTAGCAAGGAGGCGCACGAGACCCTTGCCATCGCCATGAACCGTATTGGCGGGCGTTCCAATACCGGCGAGGGAGGCGAAGACGAAGCGCGCTTCATCCCACTTCCTAACGGCGATTCGAAGAAGAGCGCCATTAAGCAGGTCGCTTCCGGCCGCTTCGGTGTCACGACGAATTATCTGATCAATGCCCAAGAGCTACAGATCAAAATCGCGCAAGGCGCAAAGCCCGGCGAAGGCGGGCAACTGCCTGGGCACAAAGTAGATGAAGTCATTGCGCGCGTGCGGCACTCGATTCCTGGCGTGGGGTTGGTTTCGCCGCCGCCGCACCACGATATTTATTCCATCGAAGACCTTGCTCAGCTTATCTACGATCTGAAAAACGTCAACCCTTCGGCACGCATCTCGGTAAAGCTGGTCGCCGAGGTAGGCGTGGGCACGGTTGCGGCGGGTGTATCCAAAGCGCACGCCGATGTCGTTCTCATCAGCGGCTACGACGGCGGAACAGGAGCCTCGCCGCTAACCTCCATCAAGCATGCGGGCATTCCGTGGGAACTCGGTCTTTCCGAAACCCAGCAAGTATTGGTGATGAACGATCTGCGCAGCCGCATCCGCGTTCAGGTGGATGGAAAACTGCAAACCGGCCGCGATGTAGTCATCGCTGCGCTGCTGGGCGCCGAAGAGTTCGGTTTCGCCACCACGCCGCTGGTGGCCATGGGCTGCATCATGATGCGCAAGTGCCATCTGAATACCTGCCCGGTGGGCATTGCGACCCAAGATCCCGAGCTGCGCAAGCGGTTCGCCGGCCAGCCCGAGGACGTCATCAATTTCTTTTTCTTCATCGCCGAGCAGGTGCGCGAGTGGATGGCCAAAATAGGCTTCCGTAAGATGGACGAAATGATCGGACACGTGGATAGGATCGAAGCGCGGCCGGCGGCCGGGCATTGGAAGGCGCGCGGGCTGGATTTCTCCTCCATTCTCTACAATCCGCAGCTCCCCTCGCGTGTGGGCCGCCGCTGTCTCGTGGCGCAGGACCACGGCCTGAACGAAGCGCTCGATCACGAGCTGATCCGGCTTGCGAAAGAGTCCATCGAAACCGCGAAACCGGTCGAATTGAGTCTTCCCATTCGCAACGTCCATCGCACAGTAGGCGCGATGCTGAGCGGCGAAATCACGCGCCGCCATGGGGCCAAGGGCCTGCCCGACGATACGATCCGGGTTGCCTTGAATGGATCGGCCGGCCAGAGCTTTGGCGCGTTTCTTTCAAAAGGCGTCACGCTGGCGCTTGAAGGCGATGCCAACGATTACGTGGGCAAAGGGCTTTCGGG
>JBOGMI010000082.1:0-1029 GCA_050746645.1 Bryobacteraceae bacterium
CGGCGCGCGCAGCATGCCGTCCTTCGTCCACTCCAGGAACCGGACTTGGCAGACCAGTTCGGGTTTCACCCAGGTTACGTCCTTGATTTTCGGCTTTTCCGGGAAAGGAGATGTTTTGACGATCAGAGGTTGGAGACGCCGATGGATCGCCTGCATCTGCTTCTGATCGAAGCCGGTTCCCACCTGGCCCACATGCCGCAACGCTCCGTCCTCGCGAACACCAAGCACGAGAGCGCCGAATATGCGCTCGCCCTTAGTAAAGCCCGCAATGACAAACTCCTGTTCGTTTAAGACCTTCATCTTGACCCAGGCACGCGAGCGCCGCGATTCATAGCGGCTGGTCTTGTTTTTTGCGATGATGCCTTCCAACCCCATTTGGCGCGCCGCTTCGAACATATGTTCGCCGTCGGTTTCAAAAGCCTCCGAGATGCGAACGCGATCGCTCGGCGTAACCAGCGTTTGCAGAACGCGCTTGCGCTGTTCGAGCGCCGCCCCGCGCAGATCGAAGCCATCGGCATACAGAACATCGAAAAGCAACAGCGTCGCCGGATTGGTTTCCGTGAGCTGCGGAACAGCCTTGCTGTTGGCGCCGATGCGCGGCTGTATCAGATCGAAGCGTGCTCGCCCATGTTCGTCGAGTACGCAGATTTCACCGTCGAGCCAGGCGGATTTTGCGCGCACCTCAGCGGGAAGATGCTCGAATTCGGGATACTGCCTCTCGGCGCGGTTGCCGCGCCGCGAATGGATTTCGAGCTTTCCTTCGTGAATCCGGCAAAGCGCCCGCACGCCATCCCACTTGATTTCGTACAACCAGTCGGAGCCGCCCGGCGGCTTAGCGGCGAGGGTTGCCAGCATGGGTTCGATTGTGGCCGGCAGAGCGACTTTGCGCACTCCCGGCAGATCCGCAATCCGGAGATTCTCCGCGTCTGCGGCGATTTCCTGCTGCGTGCGGCCGGTCGAAACGCTCCAGGCATTCTGCTCGATGTCATACGCCGCAACGGCAAACTCGTCGTGCTTCTTGATCAGCAG
>JBOGMI010000083.1:0-12898 GCA_050746645.1 Bryobacteraceae bacterium
TAGCACAGGGTGTGCAAACCGGTAAACAGCAAAATGTCCTGGAATGTGTTGTCGCACAATGGCTACTGCAATCTTTTGATGCATGTGACCGGCGCTTCGATAGCTCGCATTTCCCCGGGGCGAAGGACCGCTTTCGAGGCGCTCACGGGGGTGGAGCGCGGCGCTTATGCCTCCGATTCGCTGCGCTCGCTGAGCACGACGCTCGATACCCGCAACGCCGGACTCGCCGCCCAGATCGTTTTCGGGTGCTTGCGCTACCGGGCGCAGATCGATTTCCTCATTTTCCATCTTTCAGGGCGGCGATCCGGAGATCTGGACGAGACTCTCCGCCTCGCCCTGCGGATGGGGATCTTTCAATTGCGCTACCTGGACCGCATTCCCGCTCATGCGGCCGTTCACGAGAGCGTCGAACTGGTGAAACAGCACCGGCGAGCCGCGGCCGGGCTAGCCAACGCCGTGCTCCGGAAAGTAACCCGCGAGCCGGTATCCTGGCCGGACGAGGCGACCGAACTTTCCGTGCCTGGCCGGCTGCTGGAACGGTGGAAAGCGCATTTCGGGGCCGACCGGGCCCGTTCGATCGCCCGTTCCGCGCTCGAAGAACCCAAACGCTACATTCGCGTTGCGCCCGGGGCCGACTCTCCCGCTGGCGCGAAAGTCGAGCCAGCGGGAATCGCAGGCGCCTTCCGGCTGCTGCCGCCGTTTCCCGCCGGAATCCGCCTGCACGATATCGGCTCGCAAGCCATTGTTCCGCTGCTCGGTCTCGGTCCCGGCCAGAGCTATCTCGACCTTTGCGCCGCGCCGGGCAACAAGACGCTGCAGGCGCTCGAAACGCCGCTCTCGCTGGCGGTCGCCTGCGATATCGGTGAAAAGCGCATCCGGGAAATTCCGCGCGTCTGCCCGCTAGTGGTTCTGGATGCGACCGAGCCGCTGCCGTTCTCGCGCCCGTTCGACCGTATTTTCATCGATGCACCCTGCTCGGGCACCGGCACGATGGCACGGAACCCGGAGATCAAATGGCGCGTCGAAGCGAGAGATATTGCGCGCTTCGGAGAAAAGCAAAGTCGGATTCTCGAGCAGGCCGCGCGGCTGCTCGCTCCCGGCGGGAAACTCGTCTATGCGACCTGCTCGCTCGAACCCGAGGAAAACGAGGATGTGGTTCGGAGCGCGCTCGCGGCGCACCCGGAACTGCGTCTGGAGCGCACGCAGTGGCGGCTGCCGGGCATCGACGAGGGCGACGGCTTTTTCGCGGCGGTTTTCAGCGCCGCGGCGGCTGCCGCGTGATACGATCAAGTGTTCCTCACTCCCGTTTGCGCGTCCACAGGCGCGTGCGGAGGAGTGGTTTGCAGCGGGCGTGAGAGAGTAGCTTCGTTGTGCTTCCAATCGTTCCCTCTATTTTCGCGGCCGATTTCACACGCCTGGGCGAACAGATCCGGTGTGTCGAGGAAGCCGGCGCCGGGATGTTGCACGTGGACATCATGGACGGCCATTTTGTCCCCAACTTCACGATGGGAACGCCCATTACCGAATCCGTGCGGCGCTTCACGCGGCTCAAGCTCGATCATCATCTGATGATCGAGGACCCGGACACCTACGCGCCCATCTTCATCGAAGCGGGGGCCGATTGCGTGAGTGTCCACTACGAGGCCTGCCGCAATCTGGACCGCACGCTGCACATGATTAAGGACCACGGCGCAAAGGCCGGCGTCGCGATTAATCCCGCAACCAACGCGGCGCTCCTGAAAGACGTCCTCGATATTGTGGATTACGTTCTGGTGATGAGCGTCAATCCGGGATACGGCGGCCAGAAATTCATCCCGAACTCGTTGAACAAGGTCCGCGAGGTGTGCCGCTGCCGGGCCGAGCGCGGCCTGGATTTCGCCATCGAGATCGATGGCGGCGTGGGACCGGAAAATATTGCGGAAGCGGCCGGCGCCGGGGTAGATTGGGTGGTTGCGGGCTCTTCCGTATTTGCCACGCCCGATCCGGCGGAAGCGATGCGCGAAATGCTGCGCATCGCCCGCGAGGCCATGTCAGTCAAGGTGTAGAACTATGCATTCATCGAAGTTCATCTCGGGACCGGCGATCGTGGCCGCACTGGGGATGGCGTTTCTTACCTCTTGCGTGCACAAATACGACACGCCGATTACCAAGAACACCCAGCAGCCCGACAAGGTTCTGTACGATCAGGCCATTAAAGATATTGAGCACGGCCGGTACGAGGTGGCGCGCATTTCGCTCCAGACGCTGATGAACACCTACGAATCGAGCGAGTATCTGGCGAAGGCCAAGCTGGCGATTGCCGACAGTTGGTTTCGCGAGGGCGGCGCGAATGGACTGGCGCAGGCGGAAGCCGAGTATAAAGACTTCATTCTGTTCTATCCCAATATGCCGGAAGCCGCCGAGGCCCAGTTCCGCGTCTGCAACATTCATTACAAGCAGATGGACGGCAGCGACCGCGACTGGACGCAGACCCTGCGCGCCAACGACGAGTGCAAGGCTGTACTAACCCAGTTTCCGAACAGCAAGTACGCGCCCAAGGCCATGCAAATGGTGCGCAACATTCAGGAGAGCCTGGCCGATCACGAATTCGTAGTGGGCCATTTTTATTTCCGGCGTGACATGAGTCCGGCCGCGGCCAACCGCCTCAATGCACTGGTCAACCAATATCCGCTGTTCAGCAAGGCGGATGAGGCGCTCTATGAAGCAGGCATCTCGTATGAGCGGATGGGACCGCGCTTCCGCAAGCGTGCCGGCCAAATGTTTTCCCGCATCGTCCAGGATTACCCGCTGAGCGCGCGCGCCGTTGATGCCAAAAAGAAGCTGAAAGACCTGGAATTGCCGATTCCTCAGGCCAATCAGGAAGCCGCGGCCCGCGAAGAGTACAACGAGAAACATTACCAGGCTCCCAGCATGCTTGCCCGCATGACTGGTTGGCTGCACACCGGCCCCGACGTGCGCCACGCATCCCAAACCGGACAGCCCGCCATGCACCGTCCGGTGCGGACCTACCCGGTGAGCATTCCGCTGGTCCATACCGAAAACGCCAGCGCAGCCGGTTCCGCTACCGGCACAGCCACCTTGAGCGCCACTACCGTGGGCACGAGCGATAACGCGCTGCAGCAAAAGCCGGACGCAAGGACCGTCAACGGCGCCCAGAAGCCCTCGGCTCGGAAACAGCCGCTCCCCACCAATCACGACCGGGCATTAAAGAAGTACCAGGCCAAGGAAGCCCAGCGGCGCGCCAAGCAGATCAAGAAAATAGAGAAGGAACGGGCAAAGGCAAAGAAGCAGCAGCACAACAAGAAGGAGCGCGAGGCGGCGCAACAGAATCCCAGCAAGGGAGGCGTCTATTCCAACCCGTCCGGGTCCGGCGCCACGCAGCAGCAATGAGCCGCATCCTGCTCGCTGACGACAGCCCGCAGGCCTTGCGGCTGGCCGAGCAGATCCTTGCCAGCCAGAACCTGGAAGTCGTCAGCGTGACCGACGGTGCGGTCGCCTTGCGCCGGATCGCCGACGTGCAGCCCGACGTGCTGATCGCCGATGTCTATCTGCCCACCAAAAACGCCTTCGACCTCGCCCGCTTTTTGCGTGCGCAGCCGCAGCACCGGCACGTGGGCATCATTTTCGCCGCTGGCCCGGCCGACGAATTCAATGAACAGGATGCGCGGAACGCCGGCGCGGACGTCATTCTACGCAAGCCCTTCGAAGCTTCCGCGCTGCTGGCAGCCGTGCATGAGCTGGCTGGCCGGAGCGCCGCGGCGGCGGAACCCGATGCTGCCGGTCCGGCATTCGACCGCAACTCCATTCGCGCGGCCGTTACCCTGGCGCTTGATGTCGCCACGCCCGCGCTCATCGAAGAACTGACCGAGCGCGTGCTCCTGGCGCTCTCGCACCGCACCGCCTGAGATGCCTCAAAACACCGGAACTCATCGGAACCGGGAGCACCGCCGGTGACCGGCGTTAGTTAGTGTTTGCCGGTCACGGCATCCTCCAAAACCTCGCGAATGAACCGCTGATACGGGATGCCGCGCGTCGCAGCCCTACCTTTGACTGCCTTTAGCAAAGGTTCGGGGAGACGCATATTGACTCGCGCCTCCTTTTTCGCGAATTCAAACCGAACGGGTCTCGCTCCGGCAAGATCGAATTGCGTGAGATCGGCGGTGTCGACGAAAAGTTCCGCCTCCCTGTCCGTCTTAAATCGCGGGATTCTCTTTTTCATAATGCTCAACTTCTTTCCTGTGCATATAACGCGCGCTTATTGGGCGGATGTACTTGTGATCTCTCTTCTCGCGAAGCATGAAAACCAAAAATACATGCCGTCCTGCGGCGCTCTTTGCGATGCCTCGAAAGCGGATTTCGGTCAGAGAATGCGATCCGTCTGGCAGGATCATGATCGGTTGCCGGAATAGAGATTCAATTTCTTCCACCGAAACGCCGTGTTTGAGGCACTTGGCTCGGTTCCCCTCATCCCAGTCGAACCCGGCTATCGAGGCATCCACCTATCGATTATGACATTTGTGTGTACAAAGGTCTGCCTCAGAACATCAGCTTCAACGAAAACTGAATCTGCCGCGAGTTTGCTGCGCTGTTGATCTCGCCGAACCCCGAGCCTTTGATCGTGTTCGCAGGCAGTCCGAAATTGACAATATTGAAAATGTTGAACAGCTCGCAGCGAAATTCCAGGTCGATGAGTTCGCGCCCGGACTTGGCCGTAATCGGCGTATCTTTGACGACCGCGATATCGAAGTTATAGAGCGCCGGTCCGCGAAACGTGTTGCGGCCGAGCGTTCCAAAGACGCCGCCGTTCGGCCCGGTGCCGCCGGCAACGTCGATCGGAATCTCGAAAAACGATGCGTTGTTGGCTCCGCGTCCAAAATAATCTTCGCGGATCTTGCGGCTGGTCGAAAGCTGCGGCCTGCCGATCTGATTGGGGCGGTCCACGCCGTTCGATCCCACTCCGGTCTGCTGCACGCCGGAATACACGGTGAACGGAGCGCCGCTGGTGATGGTGGAGACGCTCAAAACTTGCCAGCCGCGCGTGAAAGTACGGCCCAGCGGCCGGAAAAGCGCCAAACGGTCCGCGTGGAGATCCTGAATCGCGGTGATGCTGAGCGCGCGTTCAATATCAAACGTCGAAGGCCCTTTCTCGGCTCGCGTGTAGAACGGATTTTGCGGCTCGGCGGGCGCCCTCGCTCCCGATGATCCGCTGATAAACCCGCCGCTCACGGTACTGGCATCGTCAAGCGACTTCCCCCAAGTAAAGCTCGCCTGAAGATCGGGTCCGCCGTGCGGCACGGTTCCCTGCAGAGAAGTTTGCAGCGCGTGATAAGTCGAATGGGAGCGGTTGGTCATGATATTTTCCGTCCCAAAACCGCCGATAACTTGCCCCGACGGCCCGAAGTCGGTATAAGGAGCGAATGCAGGCGTAGCGCCGGGATACGCATTGGGATAGCTGATCGCGGGAAGGCTCACTCCAGCCGTTCCGACGTAAGCGGCATCCGCGGTCAGGCTGCCAAACGAGCGTTCTAACGCGAACGTCCAGGTGGCCATGTACGCATTGCGAAAATCCTGCGAGATCGCGCTGACGTTCAGCGGCGTGATCTGATGGCCCGGATTGAGTGCGGCGATGCCACTCTCAAACCGGTCCACATCCCAAACCGTATTGGCCGGCACAGCTTTGGAATCGCCCGAAGCAAGAATATTCACTCCGGAAGGAGTGTAGACGCCCGGCAATTCCTGCGGCGTAATCCGTGTTCCGAACAGCAGCGGAACGCCCGGAGAAGCGGTCAAAAGCGGATAATCGACATACGGCGACGAGCCGGTCAAAAAATTGTCCTGCCAGATGTTGGGAGGAATCGTCGTCAGCCCGCCGCCGGCCCGTACGGTTAACTTGTCCGTCGCGCGCCAGCTTACACGGGCCCGCGGTCCCCAATTGTTGCCTGTAAACCGGAACGCGGGCTGCGGATTAATCAGATACTCTTGTGCGCCATTGACCAGCGCCAGCCCGCCGGTTCGTTTCGCCCGCTCGCTGATCGGCCAATAGAGTTCGTAGCGCACGCCGTAATCAAGCGCCAGGCGATCGGAAATTTTCCATGTATCTTGAACGAAAAAGTTCAAGTTATAGCGCGAGATCGCCGCGACCCCGATCTGATCGCCTTGCGGAAATCCGGCCGGCGCCACCGCGGCTGTATAAGAGAACGCGCTTCCCGTCAGCAGCGCGGTCAGGGTATCCGGCAGCGGGTCGCCCGTTTGGATGTCATGGGCGCCGCTCAGCGATCGAATATCAACCGGCGAATAAGCAGTCCCCCCGCCGAACGTGTAATCTCCGTTAGGATCGGTGCCAAAGTAGGTCGTGTCACGGTTGGCCCGAAACTCAACGCCGGCTTTGATCGAGTGGGTGCCTCTCAGCCACGTGAAACTCTGGCGTCCTTGAAACAGATTGCCGAACGACGCCATCACCGATCCACCCGCGCCGTTGAACGGCTCGTAAAGCCCGTCGCTAAAGGAAAGCTCCGGATCGGTGTGGTCGCTGGTGGGGAACGACGGCGTCGTGCGCGTGAAACTCAGTAACGATTCCGAAGTGAATGTCGGTGACGGCGTGTGGATCCAGGCCAGCGCCGCGTTTCTTTGGTGATCGATATAGGAAATCCCGAACTGCGGCTCAATCGCGGTCTGGTCGGGATTGGTTGTGGGCCCGGTTAGATTATCGATGGTCACGCGGGCGAAGATGCGGTTCTTCGACGAAAATTGCCGGTCGATGCGCAAAGAAACCTGGTCCGAATCGGTGGCGACTTTGGAAGAGGTCGCGAAAGTCCGAGCGCCAAAAGGTCCCTTCGGATCGTTGGGCAGCGGATAACGATCCAGTAGCTCGGAAATCTTTGGATTGACCGGCACGAGCAGCGTGTCTCCCGGATAGGCCGTCGTGTCCCGGCCCGCACGCTCGCTTGCGGTCGGCACCGGAAAGACCTGCGTCGTCCCCAATACCTGCCGGAAGCTCTGATACTCGGCGAAGAAATACGTCTGGCGCGACAGCCGCGGAATCGGAACCGGGCCGCCGAGTGTAAAGCCGAACTCATTGCGACGAAACGGCGGAATGCGTCCGGGATTCGCGACCGATCTCCGGTCGAAGAAATTGCGCGCGTCGAACGCGGAGTTGCGCAAAAATTCGAACAGCGATCCATGAAAGCTGCCCGTCCCCGAGCGCGTGACGATGTTGGTAAATCCGGAAGCACCGTGGCCAATCTCCGCCGGCATCCATCCCGATGACGACTGAATCTCCTCGACCGCATCGACATTGAAATTGGAAAGCGTCGCGCCGCCCATTTCGGGATCGCTGATATCTGCGCCATCCATCGCAAATACGGCCTCGACGCCGCGCTGGCCATTGATCGCGAATTGCTGCGTGAAATTGGTCGCGCCTGACGAATCGGTCATGGTGCCCGCGGCAAGCAGCAGAAGCTGGCTGAAGTCACGCTTGTTGAGCGGTATGGAAGAGACCGCGTTCGCGGAAAGCGTTTCGCCGCCGCTGCCGGTCTGTTTGCTTCCCATTTGAAGCGATAGAACGTCGCCTTCGGAGATGGCGATCTCCGCGGTTCCTTCACTTGGCAGCGTGATCGGCTGCGGATACCTGAGATGACGCTTGCCGGCGTGAACCGAGAGCCGGTATTGGCCCGCCGGAATTGCCGCAAAAGAATAACGCCCATCGGCCTGGGTCACGGTCGAGAACTTCCCGGTTGCCGACCGCAGACCTACAATGGCGCCTCCGATTGCGGTTCCGGCGCTGTCGTGAACCATGCCGCTCCACTCGCTCACGGCTTGTCCCTTTGCTCCAACGGCAATCAGAAACGCTGCGATGCATAACACGGCGCGCATCCTTGCAGGATAGCGTTAGCACCTCGGGTATCCTAAGGCATGGAGCTGATCTTCGAAATTCGTGATGCGGAGGAAGGCGGATACTGGGCGCGTGCGCTTGGGCAAGCCATTTTCACGCAAGCGGAAACCTGGGAAGAACTGCGCGCAAATATTCTCGAAGCTACTACCCTGCATTTCGAAGACTCTACCTCGCGCCCGCGGCTATTACAACTGCACTACGTCAAGGACGAATTGATTCCCGTCGAAGCTGCATGAAACTGTATCGCGGTGTATCTGCGGACCGCCTGATTCGCACCCTGGAACGTTTAGGCTATAAGATAGTCCGCCAAAAGGGAAGCCATATCCGGCTACGGCATGAGGGGCCTCCCGCGCATTCCATCACAGTCCCGCGTCACGATCCGCTTAAGGAAGGCACCCTTCATGGCATCATTCGGGAAGTCGCTCAGATGAGATCTCTCACGGTCGATTCCATAGCCGAACTACTCTGAAATCTGTCAGTTTTCCCTCACTTCACTACTGAAAATGGGGATTGAGCCGCTGCGAAATGTTACGTTCTCGCCTTTTGCGTTGTCTACAAAACACATGCGTTTTACCAAGCTAATACCAGGCTATATCTGCGTGGCAGCGCTTCAGCTTTACGGCCAAGCCGCGAAAGCACCGGCTAAACCAGGGCCGGATGTGCTCGTCTTGAGCGGCGGCGGGAAGCTGTTCGGACAACTGGAGAACGCCACCGGCGCTTCCTTGCTCTTCAAGACCGCCAAAGCCGGTGAAGTCACAGTCGACTGGAAAAACGTCCAAGACCTGCGCGTTTCGGAGCCGTTCGCCGTGCTCCGGAAAGACGTAATGCTGCGCGACGCCTCCGATATGGCATCGGTCCCACAGGGCACAATTACCCTGCAAGGAAGGAATCTGCAGGTAAAGAGGGCAAACGGCGCAACTCAAATGGTTCCTCTTAACGACATTACCGATGTTGTGCCCGAAGCCTCCTTCCGGGAGGCCTTCCAGCATTACAGCTTTGCCAAAGGCTGGACCGGCGGCGCCACGTTGGGGATATCGCTAACCGAGGCCACCCAGACGAGCCGAACGGTGAGCGCCGCACTGAATATGGTTCGCACCGTTCCGCAAGTAACGTGGATGAGCCCGCGACGGCGCACGACCTTCGATTTCAACGACGCCTATGGAAATTTGAAATCGCCCGGCGCACCCGCGGTCAAGACTTCCCTCCTGCATGCGAAAGCCGAGCAGGATTGGTTTCTATCCCCAAGGTTGTTTGCCTTCGCGAATGCCGCTTTCGACCACAGCTACTCGCAAGGCCTGCAATTGCAGCAAACCTATGGCGGCGGTCTCGGCTATATCGTTTTCAAGACGCCCACACAAGAATTCGACGTAAAGGCGAGCATGGATTACATCGATCAGCGGTTTGACATCTCCTCTCTGAACAAGCACTTAGTCGGTTCTATTTTTGGCGAGACTTATACCCGAACCTTCGCCCATGGGATTCTGCTCAACGAACAGGGCGGATACACTCCGGCGTGGAACGACATGAGCGCCTACTCCGCCTTCGCCAGCGTTGCACTAACATTCCCTGTCTATCATCATTTAGGTTTTACCTTGGGAGCTTTGGATAATTTCCTGAATGATCCGCCTCCCGGATTCAAGAAGAATTCATTTCAGTTTACAGCCGGGGCTACGTACTCGTTCTGACAACGGGCGGCATTCCGGCTGGGCTTTATAAAGAAAATGAGAATTTAAAAAGGATAAAACACTATGAAAGGGTTTAAGCAATTCATTTTGCGCGGCAATGTTCTGGATCTTGCCGTGGCGGTGGTTATAGGCGCGGCCTTCGGCGCCGTGGTGAAGGCGTTGGTTGCGGATCTGATAACACCCATCATTGCGGCTCTGGTGGGTAAGCCGGATTTTTCGAACATTTTCTTCACGTTTAACGCGAGCAAGTTCATGATTGGAGACTTCGTTAATGCCGTGATCTCGTTCATCTTGATCGCGGCGGCGGTCTACTTCTTCGTGGTGCTGCCGGTGAACTCTTTGCTGGCTCGTCTGAAGCGCCCCGATGCCCCGCCTCCCGATCCAACCACAAAGAAGTGCCCGGAATGCCTGAGCGAAGTGCCTCTTGCGGCGCGGCGCTGCTCATTCTGCACCTCCCAGATTGCGTGAACACCCTGAAAGACTGAACCCAGACAGACCTTACTCAGATGTTGCGAGGACTCCGCTTGCGCCAGCTCGCTCGGAGGTAGTCCCGATTCATGCCCGCTATCACTTCGAGCGGGATTTCCTTCGGGCAGGCGGCGGTACACTCGCCGATATTCGTGCAGCCGCCAAAGCCTTCCGCGTTCATCTGTGTGACTATCCGCAGCGCCCGAAAATCGCGCTCGGGTTTGCCTTGCGGCAAGACTCCTAAGTGAACGATCTTGGCGCCGGTAAACAGCGCCGCCGAGGCGTTCGGGCAAGCGGCGACACAGGCGCCGCACCCAATGCACGCCGCCGCATCCATGGCGCGCTCGGCAACTTCCTTGGCGACTGGAATGCTGTTCGCCTCCGGTGCGCTGCCGGTGGAAACCGAGATGTAACCGCCGGCGGCAATGATGCGATCGAAAGCACGGCGATCGACAATCAGGTCCTTGATGACTGGAAACGGGCGGGCGCGCCAAGGCTCCAGCACGAGTTCCTCGTCATCTTTGAAATGCCGCATGGTGAGCTGGCAAACCGTCGTCGCCGCCAGCGGTCCGTGCGCCGCTCCGTTGATCATAAACCCGCAGGAGCCGCAAATGCCTTCCCGGCAGTCATGCTCAAAGGCCACCGGCTCCTCGCCGCGCTCGATGAGCTGCTCGTTCAGCACATCCAGGCATTCGAGCATGGACATGTCGGGTTTCACGTTTTCTAGCGAATAACTGCCGAACCTGCCTTTTACCTGGCTTATTCTCTGGCGCCAGATTTTGAGCCGGATTCGCATTTACTTGTAACTCCTCTGGCTCGGATGCACATACTCGAACTCCAGCGGTTCCTTGAAGAGATCAGGCCTGTTCCCGTAGCCGCGGTACTGCCACGCCGCGACGTAGGAATAACGGTCGTCGTCGCGCAACGCCTCGCCTTCCGCAGTCTGGTACTCCTCGCGAAAATGCCCGCCGCAGGATTCGTTGCGCTCGAGCGCATCGATGCACATCAGTTCGGCCAGTTCGAAAAAATCGGCAACACGTCCGGCCTTCTCCAGGCTCTGGTTCAGGTCGTCTGCCGAGCCCGGGACTCTCACGTTCTCCCAATATTCTTCGCGAAGCTCCCGGATCCGATTGATGGCCGATTCCAGGCCCGCGGCGGTGCGCGACATGCCGCAGAAATCCCATACGATTTTGCCCAACTCCCGATGGAACGAATCGACCGTGCGTTTGCCGTCGATCGCCAGCAGCTTACGGATCGATTCGGCTACGCAGGAGACGGCGTTGCGGATTTCCGGATCGGAGGGAGCAATCTTGTCGAGCCGGGCGTTGGCAACGTAATCGCCAACCGTGTAGGGAATCACGAAATAACCATCCGTGAGACCCTGCATGAGCGAACTGGCGCCCAGGCGGTTCGCGCCATGGTCGGAGAAATTCGCTTCGCCCAGCACAAACAGGCCGGGAATCGTGCTCATCAGGTGATAATCGACCCAGAGCCCGCCCATCGTGTAATGGATAGCCGGATAGATGCGCATAGGCAGGTGGTAAGGATTTTCGCCGGTAATGCGCTGGTACATGTCAAAGAGATTGCCGTAGCGCTCTTCGATAGTCTTGCGGCCAAGGCGCTTGATGGCGTCCGAAAAATCGAGATACACGCCCAGGCCCGTTTCACCCACGCCGCGGCCTTCGTCGCAGACATATTTGGCATTGCGCGAGGCCACATCGCGCGGGACTAAGTTGCCAAAGCTGGGATAGCGGCGCTCCAGATAATAATCGCGCTCGGTTTCCGGTATCTGATCCGGGGGCCGCTTGTCTGCTTTTTTCAAAGGAACCCAGATACGGCCGTCGTTACGCAGCGATTCGCTCATCAGCGTGAGCTTCGATTGATATTCTCCCGAAACCGGAATACAAGTTGGGTGTATCTGGGTGTAACAAGGATTCGCAAAGAGCGCCCCGCGTTTGTAAGCGCGCCAGATCGCGGTGGCGTTCGAGCCTTTGGCGTTCGTGGAGAGGTAATACACATTGCCATATCCGCCGGTAGCGAGAATCACGGCGTCGGCAATGTGCGTCTCGATATTTCCGCTCACTAAATGGCGCGTGACAATTCCTCGCGCGCGTCCGCCGGCGACGATCAGGTCGAGCATTTCAGTGCGCGGAAACATGGTTACCGTATCCGCCTGCACCTGGCGTTCGAGAGCTTGATAAGCGCCGAGCAAAAGCTGCTGGCCGGTCTGGCCGCGCGCGTAGAAGGTTCGCGAGACCTGCGCGCCGCCGAAGGAGCGGTTCGCGAGCAGCCCGCCATATTCTCTGGCGAATGGCACACCCTGCGCCGCGCATTGATCGATGATCTGGATGCTGGTCTGCGCCAGGCGGTAGACGTTCGCTTCGCGGCTGCGGAAGTCGCCGCCCTTCACGGTGTCGTAGAACAGGCGGTAAATACTATCGCCATCGTTCTGGTAGTTCTTCGCGGCGTTAATCCCTCCCTGCGCCGCGATTGAATGCGCGCGGCGTGGAGAATCCTGGAAGCAGAAGCACTTCACCTGATAACCCAGCTCGCCAAGCGTCGCAGCGGCCGACGCGCCGGCAAGCCCCGAGCCGACCACGATTACCCGGTGGCGGCGCTTGTTCGCCGGATTGACCAACTTCATGTGGAAACGCGCCTGGTCCCATTTTTGTTCGATCGGCCCCGGCGGAATTCTGGCGTCAAGTTCCATTTACCGCAGCACGCCCAGCAGAACATTCACCGGAATCGAAATATAGCCGAGCGAAATAATCAACGCCAGCACCAGCGCCGCTTGCTTCAGGATGGGCGTATGCCGCGGATGATTGATGCCCACCGACTGGAACATGCTCCAGAA
>JBOGMI010000084.1:0-1149 GCA_050746645.1 Bryobacteraceae bacterium
GGGGAAGTCGGAGGAGGCGAGGGCAGCCTTCACGAAGGCCACCGAGCTCGCGCCGGACCTCGCGATGGCGTGGTTCAATCTCGGCGTCTGTCTCGGGCGCTGCAAGCAGCCGAGCGAGGCGGCGTCGGCTTTGCATCGTGCGCTCAAGATCGAGCCGGGGCACCTCCCTGCCTACGAGTCTCTCGCGGTAGTCCTGCACCGGCTGGGCAACTACGAGGAAGCCGCCGAGGTTTTCCGCGAATGGCTGGCTCATGACCCCGGTAACCCCATGGCACTGCACATGCTCGCGGCCACTTCGGGTGCCGCGGCGCCGGCTCGAGCCACTGACGGGTACGTTCGAACCCTATTCGACGACTTTGCGGCGAGCTTCGATGAGAATCTGGCGTCGCTCCAGTACCGGGCGCCCCATCTGATCGCCGAGCGCCTCGGCCGCGAGGTGCCAGGCAATGCGTCTCTGGATATCCTCGACGCCGGGTGCGGCACTGGGCTGTGTGGTCCGCTGGTGCGATCACTCGCCCGCACGCTGGTGGGAGTCGATCTCTCCGCGGGCATGATCGAGAAGGCCCGCGCCCGGGGTGGTTATGATGAGCTCGTCGTCGAGGAGCTCTGCGCATTCATGGGCTCGCACTCCGCCACCTTCGATGTCGTGGTCTCGGCCGACACGCTGGTCTATTTCGGCGCCCTCGAGGAGCCGCTGCGGTGCGCCCGCAGCTGTCTGCGAGGCGACGGGCTGCTGATTTTCACGCTCGAGCAGCGGGATCCGGCCCAGGACCCGGGTTCGGATGAGAAGTCCTACCGTCTCGAGACCCATGGCCGCTATAGTCACTCGGAGAAGTACGTCCGTGCGATGCTGCAGGCGGCCGGCTTCGGCAGGATAGCCCTCGAGAAGGGCGTTCTGAGGCGGGAGCGGGGGAGTGATGTCATGGGGCTGATCGTGCTGGCAAGAGCGTGGTAATGCGGGCCGCCTCCCAGAACGCGACCGGAGTGCTTGAAATCTCATGCCTTTTTCTGCTATTTGTAGCCAATCTTTGGCTCGGTTGGAACTTCGATGGCACGCGCTAAGGTAGTCGACTTCGACTACTACCAGTTCATCGGGCTCATGCGCCGTGCGACCGACGCAGGGAAGCGTATTGACAAGTCCGACGGCGC
>JBOGMI010000085.1:0-1775 GCA_050746645.1 Bryobacteraceae bacterium
TGACCGCGATCGTGCCGCTAAACAAGCTACTGTCCGAATTGAGAACAGTATCGCGGATGGGCGTCAAAACCGATTGCGCCAACGCGCAGCCGAGAAAGATCGATGAACAAAATAGAGAAGCAAGAAACCAGTGCCGGAGTTTTCGCATAATGCCTCGGAATTGCCTATAAACTTTGCAGGCGACTTCACTGAAGCATGAAAAACAAGAGCCCCAATGCTGCCGGCTTCGGGCTCTGGCGCGTAAGCTATTGAGAAAGTGATTACTTAGAAAAATTCGCCGATTTTTGCGAGGCTTGTGATTCGATGCGCTCGGCGTTCAAATAGGGCCGCAGCGCTTTGGGAATGACCACGCTGCCGTCTTCCTGTTGGTAGTTTTCGACGATCGCCACCCAGGTCCGCCCTACAGCCAGCCCGCTGCCGTTCAATGTGTGCACAAATTCCGGCTTCGCTTTGCCGGACTTGCAACGAATCTGCGCCCGCCGCGCCTGAAACGCCTCGCAATTGGAGCAGGACGAAATCTCTTTATATCCGTTCTGTCCCGGCAGCCAGACTTCGATGTCATACGTTTTCGCGGCGCTGAATCCCATATCGCCGGTCGAGAGAACGACCGTACGATATGGCAGCTCCAGCCGCCGCAGGATGTCTTCGGCATCTGCGGTGAGTTTTTCGTGTTCCTGGTAGCTTTGCTCCGCGCGCGTGAATTTGACCATCTCCACTTTCTGGAACTGGTGCTGGCGGATGATGCCGCGCACATCGCGTCCGTACGATCCCGCCTCGCTGCGAAAGCAAGGCGTGTAGGCGCACAAGCTGATGGGCAGCCCATCGGCATCCAGCGTTTCTTCGCGAAACAGATTCGTGACCGGAACTTCCGCTGTGGGTGAAAGCCACAGATCGTGTCCTTCGCAGCGAAACAAATCTTCCGCGAATTTCGGAAGCTGCCCGGTTCCGTAAAGACTTGCGGAATTGATGAGAAACGGCGGCAGCACTTCGCGATAGCCGTGCTCGCGCGTGTGTACGTCGAGCATGAAATTGACCAGCGCGCGTTCGAGCTTCGCTCCCAGATCCCAATAGACGGCGAAGCGCGCTCCGGTGACCTTGGCGGCGCGCTCGAGATCCAAGATGCCGAGCTGGGGGCCGAGATCCCAATGCGCTTTCGGCTCAAAAGAAAACGACCGCGGTGTGCCCCAGCGGCGAACTTCCACGTTGTCGCGCTCGTCTTTTCCGGCCGGAACGCTTTCGTGCGGCAGATTCGGCACGCGCGCTAGAAAATCGCGAAATTCGGTTTCGAATTGCGCGGCTTCTTTGTCGAGCGCGTCGATGCGCTCGCCGATGGCGCGCATCTGCTGCTGGCTCTCGCTGGTATCCTCGCCCGCCTTGCGCCGCTTAGCGATCTCCGCGCTCGCCTGGTTCTTTTCCGCCTTGAGCTGCTCGGCGCCGGTCAGGCATTGCCGCCGCTTGGCGTCGATCTGCTGGAATGCAGACACATCGAGCGTATAGCCGCGAGTCGCCAGCCGCTCGCGGATCTCCTCCAAATGATTACGAAAGAAGTTGAGATCGTACATTCAGGTGGGGCAGCCATTCTTGGCTGCAGCCGCCTTTCCAGGCGGCTCTGCGCGTACCTGCACCTAGCTCCGCGCCTCGATCGGCGCCCACTCCCGCCCAACGGCCGGGCCTTCGTATTCCGCGCGCGGGCGAATCAGCCGGTTGTGGCTGTATTGTTCCAGCACGTGCGCGGTCCATCCCGCCATGCGGCTCACGACGAAAATCGGCGTGAA
>JBOGMI010000086.1:0-4844 GCA_050746645.1 Bryobacteraceae bacterium
TTCCGGCGGATAAAGTAGCCGTCGGCTTCCCCGCCACGCCTTGGGTGCGGGGCTATACGAGTATCCCGGATATCGAGAAGGCCCTAGGGTATCTCATCGAAGGCAAGCCGTACGCTGGCGCTCAATACAAACTGCGCCGGCCCTCCGGTTATCCGCGCTTTATAGGCGCGATGTTCTGGGCCATCAACGCAGACCGGCGCATTAACTATAAAATGTCGAATGCGATCGGGCCGTTTCTGCATCGTTTGCCGAACTGACGAAATCCTCCCGAGCCGCCAGAACACACCAGGATTACATCTGCTCCGCGATCGAACGGGCGGCTAAATCGCCGATGATGGGAAGCCGCACTTCCTGCCGGTTGGCGGCTTTGATCAGCAAATAGATCCAGCAAATAAAAAAGGCTAGTTTGACCAAGCCGGTCACCACGGCGGCCGGTCCCCAGGGCGCTGCGCCGGCAAACAAAAGGGCCGGCACGGCAGAGGAGACGATGAGCCAGGCGACAAAGAGATAGAGGCTCTGGAAGGCATTGAAGCGCACGCGGGCATTGCCGCGAAACCGCTGCGCAGCCAGAAAAACTATAGACGGAATGATCCCGAAGACCGGGATGTAGCACAGAATGGTTGCGGTGCGGTCGCTGACACCGTCCAGAAAATCATGGCCTGGCCGGTGCGATTGCCGCGCGCCGCAATGATGGCAGTAGCCGGCTCCCGCATCCACTCCAGTTCCGCAATTGGTGCAATAAGGCAACGCTCGAAAACTCCTAATTGATCTTTACCAAAAGGTACGCAAACGGCGGCGGAATTGTTCCCAGCTTCTTCCCGGCGGTCTGAGTTCTGGTAGGATCATGGCCGATGCGACGCGTGCTCTCCGCTACCGTAATCCTTCTCGCTTTTTCGATGATTCTGGCAGCGAAAAGGCCACTCAAAATCTTCTTTGTTGATGTGGAAGGCGGGCAAGCAACCTTGTTTGTCACGCCCGAAAAGCAATCGCTCCTCATTGATACCGGGTGGCCGGATCATGCTTACCGCGACGCGGACCGGATTGTCCAGGCGATGAAGCGGGCTGGGATCAAGCGGCTGGATTACGTGCTGATTACGCACTACCATCAGGATCACGTGGGCGGCGTGCCCCAGCTTCTTTCCAAAGTCCGGATTGGGGCATTTATCGACCACGGCCCGAATCGCGGGCATTCGAAGCCAACCGTGCGCGCCTACCAGGCTTACCGCAAGGCGGCGGCGCACACGCGGCATATTCTGGCAAAACCGGACGAGACGATTCCCATCAAGGGCATGAAGGTCGAGATCGTGACCGCCGACGGCAAAGTGATCGGCCAGCCGCTGCCGGGCGCGGGGCAGAAAAACCAATTCTGCTCCGGAGTACCGCGTAAAGCAGTGGATACGAGCGAAAATGCGCGTTCGGTGGGAACCGTGATTACGTTCGGCAAGCTGCGCATTGTGGATTTGGGCGACTTGACCTGGAACAAGGAGTTGCAATTGATGTGCCCGGTGAATAAGCTCGGCCACGCGGACATTTTTGTGGTGTCGCATCACGGACGCGCCGCGAGCAACAGCCCGGCGCTGGTACACGCGCTGGCCCCGCGCGTCGCGGTGATGGACAACAGCCCGCACAAGGGCGGAGATCCCTCCGCGGTGGACGTGGTGAGATCGTCCCCGGGCTTGGAAGACCTTTGGCAATTGCATTTTGCCGATGCGGGCGGCAACGCCCATAACGCCGAAGACCCCTACATCGCCAACATCAGCGACCGCGATACCGGGCATTACCTCCGCATTACGGCTAACCCGGACGGCAGCTTTGAAGTCTACAATCCGCGGAACAAGTTCTTGAAAAAGTACCCGGCGCGGTAGCAGAATCAGGCGAAAATATCGCGCACTTTCTCAAACAGCGTTTTTTCGTGCGGATGGTTATCGGCCGGAAGGATCTGATTGAGGCTCTCGAAGCATTGCCGCTGTTCGCGAGTGAGCTTCTTCGGAATCTCCACGCTGAGGTGGACGTAAAGATCGCCGCGGCCGCGCTCATTCAGTCGCGGCACGCCCAGATTGCGCAGGCGGAATTGAGCGCCAGGCTGCGTCCCTTCGGGAACTTTGATTTTTTGCGGGCCGTCCAGGGTCTCGATTTCGATCTCCGCACCAAGCACCGCCTGAGCCACGTTGACCGGGAGCGTGCAGTGCAGATCGTTCTCATGGCGTTCGAAGATAGGATGCTCGGCTACTTTGACGACCACGTAGAGATCGCCCGGCTGGCCGCCGGGAGGCCCGGCGTTCCCTTCTCCGGATAAGCGCAGACGGGTGCCGGTATCCACGCCGGCGGGAATATTGACCTTCAGCTTCTTTTGCGAGCGATGATAGCCTTCGCCCTTGCATTGCGGGCAGGCCTTCCGAATCACGCGGCCGCGGCCGCCACAGGTGGGACAGGTCTTGCGGATCGACAGAAAACTTTGCTGGTAGAGCACTTCTCCGCGGCCGTTGCAGGTGGCGCAACTGACCAAGCCGCCACTCGGTTCAGCGCCCGTGCCGCCGCATTTCGTGCAGGACTCCATGCGCGGAATCAGCAGGTCCGCCGAGAGACCGCGCATCGAATCTTCAAAGCTGACTTCCAGATCGTAGCGGATATCGTCGCCGCGCTGCACACGCGCGCCGCGGCGTCCGCGGTTGCCGAACAGATCGCCCAGCCCAAACAGATCGCCGAGAATATCGCCGAAATCGGTAAACGCCGAGTCGTCGAAACCCGGCATACCGGTTCCGTTCACGCCTGGATGCCCGAAGCGGTCATAGGCGGCGCGCTTTTGCGGATCGCTAAGAACAGCGTAGGCTTCGGCCGCCTCTTTAAACTTTTCTTCGGCCTCCTGATCGCCCGGATTGCGATCGGGATGGTATCTAAGCGCAAGCTTGCGGTAGGAGCTTTTCAGCGCCTGCTCGTCGGCATCGCGCGATACCGTCAAAACTTCGTAATAATCTCTCTTAGCGACACCCATGGTAAATCGCGGTGCTGCTTAGCGACTGACCGCTACCTTCACCAGCGCCGGACGCACCAAGCGCCCCTTATAATAGTAGCCACGCTGGTATTCTTCCAAAATGGTCTGGTCCGGATACTCCGCCGTCTCCACCATTTCGACGGCATGGTGGATGTGCGGATTGAACAGCGGTACATCGTTGACAATCGGCTCCAGGCCAAGTTTGCTCAATGATTCGACCAGGCGCTGATAAACCAGCTCCATGCCGCGTGCGTATTCCTTATCGGTACTCTCGTGTTTGAGGCCGCGCTCGAAATCGTCCAGGGCGGGAAGCAGCGCGCGCAGGGTGTCCATAGCGGCAATGTCGAACACCTCGCCACGCTCGCGTTCGGAGCGTTTGCGGTAATTTTCGAATTCGGCTTGGCGGCGCAGCAGCAGTTCCTGAAGCTCCGCCTTTTCACGGGCCAGACGCTCGCGTTCGGCCGCATAGTCGGGTGCAGGCACGGCGGCAGTAGCTTCGCCGGAAGCCTGGGAAGGTTGCGATGAATAGGTTTCGGACGGCTGGTCCGCCCGCGTCTGGGCCTCCTCGGCCACAAAGGTATTGTTATCTCTTACCGATTCCATTGATGACACCAGGAAAGGAGCCGGGGCAGAAGGGCCCCGGAAATTCCAGCGTAACAAAACCGGCGCGTTTCCGGAAGCGGCACGCGGAAGCGCCGTTTTTCCAGAAATTTAGCGGCTGCGCCCGGCGGCGGATTTGGCCGCATCGATAGGCGTTGCGGCCGCCTGTCCGTTCTCGGGCGTTTTCGTCAGACCCAACGCCTGGCGCAGTTCGGCATCGATGCGGGCGCGCGTTTCAGGGTTGTCACGGAGAAACTGACGCGCATTTTCGCGGCCTTGCCCGATCCGCTCGCCCTTATAGCTGAACCAGGAGCCGCTTTTCTCGACCACGTTGTTGGCCGCGCCGAGATCGAGCAGATCCCCCTCGCGCGAAACGCCTACTCCGTAAATGATGTCGAATTCGGCCTCGCGGAACGGCGGCGCGACTTTGTTCTTGACCACCTTGATCTTCGTCCGGTTGCCGGTGACCGTATCGCCGTCTTTGATGGCCGCGATGCGCCGGATGTCCAGGCGAACGGAGGAATAGAACTTCAGCGCGCGGCCGCCGGTGGTGGTTTCCGGATTGCCGAACATGACGCCGATTTTTTCGCGGATCTGATTGATGAACACCAGACAGGTGTTCGATTTCGAAACCGTGCCCGTGAGCTTGCGCATCGCCTGCGACATGAGCCGCGCATGCACGCCCATATGCGAATCGCCCATTTCGCCGTCGAGTTCGGCCTTCGGGACGAGCGCGGCGACCGAATCGACCACCAGCACGTCGATGGAGCCGGAGGAGATCAGCGCGGAGGTGATTTCGAGCGCCTGCTCGGCGAAATCCGGCTGCGAGACCAGCAGGTTATCGACATCCACGCCGAGCTGTTTGGCGTAGACGGGATCGAGCGCGTGCTCGACATCGATGAAAGCGGCCATGCCGCCCTGCCGCTGCGCCTCGGCAACCACCTGCAGCGCGATGGTCGTTTTGCCCGAGGATTCCGGGCCGAAGATCTCGCAGATGCGTCCGCGCGGAAGGCCGCCCACGCCGAGCGCGTAATCGACGGAGATGGATCCGGTGGAGATGACGGAAACGGGAACGATGGCATCCTTCGCGCCCAGGCGAAGGATGGAGCCTTTGCCGAACTGTTTCTCGATCTGCCCCAGCGTGAGTGCCAAGGTGCGGCTGCGTTCTTTATCGTCCATAGAAAAATCCTTTCCGCGGCGGGGAGTGCTTTTTCATAGTATAGCCTCAAACAAAAGATTGGGGAATTGTTTT
>JBOGMI010000087.1:0-1626 GCA_050746645.1 Bryobacteraceae bacterium
CGGGGCGGAATATTCTGAACAATCCGGCTCGCACAAACTGGGATATGGGCCTGTTTAAAGATTTCCATCTTTCGGAAGCGCGCTATTTCGAATTCCGCGCCGAAGCGTTCAATGTGTTCAACCATACACAATGGAAAACAATCGACGGTGGGGCCGCCTGCTATGCCGGGTCCAACAACTCAGCCGGCGACCCGAGTTGCCTTCCCGGCTCGACCTTTTTGCATCCGACGGCCGCTCACGATCCGCGCATCCTCCAGCTCGGTCTGAAATTTATCTTCTGACGTGGGCAAACGGGGAACAGGCGGCTCTGTCCACGCGCAAAAACCGCTTGGGACAGAGTCGCCTGTCCCCGAGCATCCTATGGATAGGTAACATCCAGCCCGTGCACTTTGGCGAAGGGCGTGATTTTGTGTGCGCGGGCCTGGGTGACGCTGAAGATGTCCTGCACGTCGATGGCGCGCGCCAGCAGCGCATCGCCTACGAGTGAACGATGGCAGCGCCAGGGCACCGCTTCGGCGCACATGATGGCCGTGGTCTGTTCCGCGGCCAGCCCGATCAGCTCTTCGAGCGCGCGGGCGAACTCCGGCGTCTGCATGTAGTCGGCATAACCGCGAAACGAAGCATTCTTCCAGCCTGTATTGCGCGAGTCCTTGCGTGTATGCCGCAGGCCACCGAGGCCGGCGAGATGCCGGTAGGCGATTCGTTCTTTCTCCAGCAGCCGCGCGAACGCATTCTGGTCAAATTGCGGATTCTTTCGCGAACGCGGCACGGTGCGGATATCGGCCAGCAGCTCGATCTCATAGGCACGCAAAATGCGTAGAAACTCATCCGCGGGATGGGTGGAATGTCCGACGGTGAAGATGGTCATGATTGTTCAGTTTCACTTAACACCCAACTTCGTGACAACCACTCCCTCGCGCTCGTGTCCAGGAAACGGGCCCGGTTAAGAGCGCCGCCCGGAAGGGCGGCGGCAGGCCAGAAGGCCCGACCCCACGGATCAGCAGCTCTACTGGCTCTTCGCTCGGCCGGCGAGCACGGCGGCGGCGTAGTAGTTGACCACATCCGCCTTGCTGCGCGCCACTTCGTAGTAAGCCGAGCGCAGAAGCTGCTCTTTGGCCTGGAACAAGCCTTGCCGGATCTCCTCCCAAACGCGCGGATCGCTTAGCTTTCTTTGTCCGGCCGGCTGTTTCGCGATCAATTTGATGATGCGATAGCCCTGCGGCGTGTGGATGATCGGCGAGATCTGCCCCGGCGTCATGTCCAGGATCATTTTGCGCAGTTCCGGGCTGGCATGGCTGAGCGCCGATTCGGCGACAAAGCCCAGATCACCTCCATTGGGCGCCGAAGGATCCTCGGAATAATTCTGCGCCAGGGTTGCGAAGTCGGCGCCCTGCTTGAGACGGAAATCGATCATCTTGATTTTTTGCCGGGCCTGCTCGTCGTTTTGCGCCTTGCTGTTTTTGAGATTGTTCACGCTGGTGTCGGGAGTTGAGGTCACCAGAATTTGCGCGAGATGGATGCGATCCTCGGGAACATTGAAGCTGGCCTTGTTCTTCTTGTAAAAGGCCTCGACGTCGGCGTCTGAGATGGAGATGCGCGCGCCGATTTCCTTGTTGAACAGTTTCT
>JBOGMI010000088.1:0-1128 GCA_050746645.1 Bryobacteraceae bacterium
AACTTACAGGCGCTTGGGTGTACGGACACCACATGTTCACCGGTCTCGGACGGCGAAGCATACCTTGCTGAAGGATCTGAAGACGGCATGAATGTGGTAAACAGGTGGACCGGAAACCCCGTCCCCGGAAATCCCCCGGAAACCCATTCCCGAATCGGCCTTTTAGCTCGCGCTCAAACCTGCATCCGGTACAGCGATCGGAATGGGGAGTTACGGTGTCTGTCCCGGATCTCTCTGTCCCGGATCTCTCCGGATCTCCCGATAGAGATCTGGCGTGATCCGGTCGCTACTCGGAATCGGACTGCACCGCCCAACGGCCCACTTTCCGCTAACCCGGTTTGGCAAGATGAAGGTCAAATAATGCGAAGGTGGCCGGAACATAGTCTCGGATCGGTTCTATACTGAGCCTTGGCGACGAAGTTCGAAGAACGTTTCAAAGCCTCTTTTCAGGCGTTCGGCGTGACGTGGCTGATCTCAGGATTCCTTTTTTGTGTCGTCGTAAAAGGTCCTGGCAGATTCGGGATGTGGACAATCTGGGGAAGCGCGGTGCTCATGACGGGATGGGTGATCGTGGGACTTCCGCTGATTGCTTTAGGAGACCGGATTTTTCGCATTTCCCCTTGGCTGCTCGCGTGTATCGGAGGATTAGGTGGCGCCCTCTTGATGCTGTCACCGAGTCTAATCGCTCGGCTCATCGATCCACAGGTACATTACGCTCCCTTCTCGATTAGAGATTTCGCTTGGCCGGGTGTGGCTTTTGGGGTTGCGGCTCCCACTACTGCTCTCTATCGCTTCTTTCTCGAGAGGGCGCGAGTGCTAGATACGAACCCCAAACAAAGTACTTCTAGCTGAGTCTTCATCTGCGGTTCTGTTCCCCAATCAGAAAGTCCAGAAAGTCCAGAAAGTCGGGACAGTACACGCAAATACTTGGAGAAGCGAGCCATAAAAATGGGTACTCTACGGCGGCACGCCGCGTATAACGCGGGCCGTTATCGAGGACGCGCCGCACGCGCAATCGCGCAAGCAAATGAGAGAAGCAGAACAGGAGCAAGCGGCGTTCGGCTACGCCGAGCGACTGAAGCTATCGTGCAGATTGTGGGAAATGAGTGTGCTGTCCCGGTTTTCTCT
>JBOGMI010000089.1:0-1368 GCA_050746645.1 Bryobacteraceae bacterium
GGCGCAAGCGGGCGTTGCGCCGATCCGGCTGAACCGCGAGAATCCTCACTATTTCGAATACCAAGGCAAGCCGATCGTCCTGATTACGAGCGGAGAGCACTACGGCTCGGTCCTCAACGGCGCTTTCGACTACGACAAATATCTGAGTACGCTGCAAAAAGGCGGGCTGAACTACACCCGCATTTTCGGAGGCTCCTATGTGGAGGTTCCGGCAAAATCGTTCGGCATTCGGAAAAACACACTGGCGCCGCTGCCGGGCAAGTTTGTTGCTCCCTGGGCTCGCAGCAGCCAGCCCGGTTATGCCGGCGGAGGGAACCGCTTCGATCTCAGCCGCTGGAATCCAAAATATTTTCGCCGGTTACGCAGCTTTCTTGCCGATGCGGAGAAGCGCGGCATCATCGTCGAGATCACGCTGTTTTCCTCACAATATGGCGATGCGCAGTGGGCGCTCAGTCCTTTCAACGCGCGGAACAATGCCAACCATACCGACCCTATCGGCCGGGAGAAGATCAACACGCTCGATAACGGAAACCTGCTCGCCTATCAGGAGCGATACACGCGCAAGCTGGTGCGCGAAGCCAACCCGTTTCCGAACGTCATTTTCGAAATTCAAAACGAACCGTGGTCGGATCATGGCATGCGTGTGAATGTAATCAATCGGTATCTGCGGCCGCCTGGGCGCGACAAGTTCCCCAATTCCGTCGATATCGCCAACACGACTTCGCTCGCCTGGGAGAAACAAGTCGCCGAATGGATCGTGAGCGAGGAGGCCAAGCTGCCGAACAAGCACTTGATCGCGCAAAACTATTCCAACTTCCTTTTCCCGGTGAAGAAGACGATTCCGGGCGTGAGCATTGTCAACTTTCATTACGCCTATCCGGAGGCGGTCGCACTGAATTATCATTTGGGCAAAGCGATCGCCTACGACGAGTCTGGTTTTCTCGGCCGTTCCGACGATGCTTACCGGCGCCAGGCATGGAATTTCATGCTCAGCGGCGGCAGCACGTTCGATGGCCTGGACTATTCGTTTACGCCCGGCCACGAAGACGGGTCCTATCTCGGGCCTAACGGCCCCGGCGGCGGCAGCCCCGCACTGCGCCGCCAGCTTGCGATTCTCCACCGCTTCCTGGACAAGCTACCTCTGGTGAAGATGATCCCGGACGTCCACACGGTGCTGCACGCGACTGGCCTCGAAGTGCACCTGTTGTCGAGCAAGGATGGGATTTACGCCGCCTATCTGGACGGCAACGGACCTTCGCGGTTGACGCTGGATTTACCCTCGGGAAATTATCGCGGCGAGTGGCTGAACACCAAGACCGGAACCACCACGCCGGTCGCGGAGTTCAAATGCAAAAACGGTAAAGAGGT
>JBOGMI010000090.1:0-1010 GCA_050746645.1 Bryobacteraceae bacterium
CGGCCCTTCATTCCGAAAAACTCGAGCCGCAGCGAAGTGGGATCTGCGTCCCGGTTCTCCCACAGCTTGGGCTCCACGAAGCCGGCGCCCGGCCGCGGCGAGGCCGTACACATGGTTACATGCGGCATAAATAGGATCTGCGCGCCCAGCAATGCGGTGGCGCGCACGTTCTCGATCACGTTGTTGTCGTAGCAGGTTAAGATGCCGCATTTCCAGCCGCCTAAATCGAAGATGGTGTAAGTATTGCCGGGTAGCAAGTAGCTGTTGATGAAGGGGTGCAGTTTCCGGTGCTTCGCGATCACTCCGGAGCCATCCACGGCGAGATACGTGTTATAGAGGCGATCTTCCGTGTCTCTTTCAAAGAGGCCCGCGAGAACGGTGACGTTTGTCTCGCGCGCGATCTGAACCAGCGCTTGAACGCTCTCTCCTTGCGGAACCGGTTCGGCCAAAGCGAGCATCTGCTCGCGCGAGAGGCGCCGAGCGAACCCATACCCGGAGATGCAGCATTCGTGGAACGCGACCGCGTCCGCTCCGGCAGCGGCGGCCTGTTCGGCCAGCTTGCGGATTACCGATAAGTTGTACGGCTTGTCTCCGTTCCGATGTTCAAACTGTGCGGCTGCGCTCCTGAGGTTCCCATTCATGTTTAGCAGTGTAACTAAGCGCATCCTGATTTTCGTCCAACCTGGTGTAAGCTGGGGGGGCTGGTAATCTCAGCTATCGGGAAAGGGTGCATTTTATGCCGATAAAACCACTGGGGCGAATGTTTGCGCTTGCAGCCTTAGCCTGTTCCCTTGTGCCGCTGTTCGGACAGCAGCCGAGCGAATCGCATGACTACCATGCTCTGGTCACGCAAGGCCAAGAGGCTCTGAAGCAGAACCGGCTGGTGGAAGCGGCGCACGCGTTTCAGCGGGCGGCGGATATCAATCCCTCTTCGGTCAAAGCGAATGAAGGACTGGGGGTCGCGCTTTATAGAAGATTGGCGGCCGGCGATGTCAGGCCATCCGCTTACC
>JBOGMI010000091.1:0-1244 GCA_050746645.1 Bryobacteraceae bacterium
TCAATGCGCCGCCGTCGCCTGCTGCTCGCCGGGCTTGGGGCGGCGCATGATGAAGGGCAGCGGAACCAGACACAGGACAATCACCGACATCATCCAAAAACTGTTTACGAAGCTCAGCGCGCTGGCCTGGGCATGAATCATTTGATAGACCGTCGCGAGCGCTTTCTTCGCCGCCTCGGCGGGCCCGTATCCATATGCAAAATACGCGCTCTGGAGCATTTGGAGCAAGTGCTCGAAATGCGGGTTCGCGTGCGTGGCATGAGAAGTGAGCGCCACCTGGTGCATCTGGTTCTGGCGTGCCAGAAAAGTCTCGATGAGCGAGGTGCCGATCGCGCCGCCCATATTGCGGGAGAAGTTCGAAATGCCCGAGACCTGGTTGTTTTTTTCGCGCGGCACCCCAACATAGTTCAAGATGCTGATGGGAATGAAAATGAACGGCATCCCGACTACTTGAAGCATGCGCAGGATCACGATGGTCGTAAAAGTAATACCGAGATAGACGACGGTGAACAGGTGCAGCGTCACTGCGGTGACGAGGAATCCGAAGGCGATCAGCAGCCGTGGATCGATTTTGGTGCCCGTCAGCCTGCCGGCTACCGGCATGAGGAACATCAGCACGATGCCGCCGGGTGAGAGCGCCAGTCCCGCGAGTTCGGCGGTATAGCCCAGGCTCGTTTGCAAGAACTGCGGAATCAATACCGTCGAGCCAAACAGTACGATGCCCAGAACGAAGGAGAAAAACACCGCGGTGCCGAAGTTGCGGTTCTTGAGCAGCCGCACGTCGACGATCGGGTCCGGGTGATACCACTCCCAAAGGAAGAAAGCGACCAGCGCGGGCACGGCGATGCAGAACATGGTGGTAATCAGCGGATCTGAGAACCAGTCCTTCTGCTGGCCTTTGTCGAGCACCATCTGGAACGTGGCTACACCGATGACGATGAGTCCGAGGCCGATGTAGTCAACACCGATCCCGGCGCGCCGTTCTTGTTTGAGCCAAGGCGGATCCTCGACAAAGCGCGTGGCAAGCGCAAGCGAGATGATACCCACCGGAATGTTAATAAAGAAGATCCAATGCCAGCTAAAGTTATCGGTAATCCAGCCGCCCAGCGTGGGGCCGATGGCGGGCGCCACCACCACCGCCATGCCGTACATCGCAAACGCCATGCCGCGTTTCTCCACCGAAAACGTGTCGGCCAGAATCGCCTGTTCGGAGGGTTGCAGGCCACCGCCGCCCGCACCCTGCA
>JBOGMI010000092.1:0-3139 GCA_050746645.1 Bryobacteraceae bacterium
TTTCAGGCGCGAATTCCGAGCGCCTGCATCATACTGCTGGTGGATTGATAGGCCTCGCGGACCCAATCCGCGATTTTGTCCGGCTCGGGCGAGTATTCCAGCTCAATACTCACCGTACCGTTAAAACCAGTATCGGCAAGGGCCCGTAAATAGGGAGGAAAATCGACCACTCCGCGGCCTGGAGGAAGGTCGCCATGCTTTTTCCCGTCGCAGTCGGAAAGGTGGACATGCGCGATGCGGTCGCGCAAGGCGCCGATGCGGCCGGGAGCGTCGTGCGCGAGCGCCAGATGCGAAACGTCGATATTCGCCTTGACCTCCGGCCGCGCCACATCGTCGAGGAAAGCATCTATCTTTTCGATATTGTTCACGATCGATAAATGGAACGGCTCGATCTCGACGGCGATCTCCAGTCCCAGCGTGCCGGCATAACAGCCCAGCTCGCGGACGCCTTCTACTGCCCAATTCCATTGATCGCGCGGGGCGATCACTTCGCGGTTCCAGATATATTCGCCGACGACGAGCAGCAGGTTGCTGCCGCGAAGATCGTAGGCGAGGTCTAGATAGCGCTTGGCGCGATCGATGTGGAACGCACGCACGGGGCCATTGAAATCGGCGATGCCGAGGGCGCAGCACACGGTGGAAACGACCGGAAGTTCAGCGGCATGGCAGGTCTCGCGGATCGTTCGGCGCTCTTGGGGCGTCAGTTCGAGCGGATCGGCGAAGATGTCAATGCTGTCAAAACCGATTTCCTTGGTGAGCTGGATGCCGCGGGCGGTATCGACAGAAGTGCCCAGCCAAGCCGAGCTGATGAGTCCCAGTTTCATGCGGCGCTATCTATAAAACCGCTTGCTTGTTGCTTGCGCGGCTCCGAAGGGGATAATACCATAGACAGGTGGTTGACATCATGAAAGGTTAATGTGAAGTTCATAGACAGTGGATCTCGACCTGAACCTCAACCACACCGGGCCGGCACCGCTGCGCCGCGACTTGGGCATAGGCGCCGTGGGCGCGGGCTTCATCATGCGCGATGTGCAATTGCCGGCCTATATAGACGCCGGGTTCCACGTGGCGGCGATCACTTCGCGCACGCCCGAGATTGCACGCGAGGTCGCCGACCGTCATGCGATTCCGAAGCTTTATCAATCGCTCGGCGAGATGCTGCGCGATCCCGAGGTTGAGATTCTCGACATCGCGGTGCCTCCGCGCGACCAATTGGATATCGTGCGCCAAGCGGTCACCGAGGGACGTTATCTGAAAGGCATTCTGGCGCAGAAGCCGCTGGCGCTCGATTACGCCGATGCCTGCGAAATTGTAGCGCTGTGCCGGAAGCGAGGCTTGCCGCTCGCGGTGAACCAGAACATGCGGCACGATCAGTCGATGCGGGCGCTGAAGACGCTGCTGACGCGGGGTTATTTAGGCGAGCCGGTGCTGGCGACGATTGAGATGCGCGCGGTGCCGCACTGGCAGGCGTGGCTGAAGGATTATCATCGGCTCACGCTGCTCAACATGAGCGTGCATCACATTGACGCGTTCCGATTTCTTTTCGGAGAACCGGCTTCTATTTATGTGAGCGCGCGCAAGGATCCGCGTACGCGGTTTGCGCACGAAGACGGTATTTGTCTGTATATCCTGGAGTACGAAAACGGCTTTCGCGCGAGCGGCTGGGACGACGTTTGGACCGGCCCGCGCACGGCCGAGGACGATCTCAAGCCCTACATCAAATGGCGCGTGGAAGGCACCGACGGGCTGGCGGAAGGCACGATCGGCTGGCCGGAATATCCGAACCACGTGCCGAGCACGCTGACCTTTGCGACGTCGCGCGAACCGAACACCTGGTTCACGCCGCGCTGGAACGAAGTCTGGTTTCCGGATGCGTTTCGGGGTCCGATGATTGAATTAATCAACGCGATTGCGACGCGCTCGGAGCCCGAGACCAACGGAACCGATAACCTGAAGACCATGGCCGTGATTGAGGCCGGCTACCGGTCGCTGGCCGAACGGAGGTCGATCGCGGTCGCCGAGATTGCGCAGCCGGCGATGGGAGCGAAACTAGCCTGACTATGCGCCCCCGCCGGTCATCGAAACGCGGATCCGCTGTCCCGACTATGCGCGAGATCGCGCAGCGCGCGCGCGTATCGATCGGCACGGTTTCGCGTGTGCTGAACCGCCACGAGGACGTGGACGAGGACCTGCGCGAGCGTGTGGAAACGGTGGCGCGCAAGATCGGTTATCAGATGAGCGCCAGGACCCGCGCGGCCATTCAGAATAAAGCGGGAATCATCGGGCTGATTTTGCTGAACGACCTGGGGCTGAATTCGGCGCAATCGCTGCTGTTGGTGGGGGTGGAAGAGTACTGCGCAACGGCCGGGTATTATCTGCTTTTTGCGCGGCACCAGCACGCCGCGGCGGCGGCCGCCGCAAGCGTGGATCTGCCCTCGGTGGTGCAGATCCCGGGGCTTGCCGACTGCGTCATTTTGGCCGGGGCCGTACACACCAACATGCTGCGCGCCTTCGAGCACAACGGTTTCGAATACGTGCTGCTGCGCAATCATCTCTCGGACGGCGACGCGTCCGTGCCGCGCGGCAATTTTGTCGGATACGACGATACGGGCGGCTTTTATCGGGCGGCGCAATATCTGGCGCAGCTCGGTCACAAAGATATTTGGTACATCGGGGACGCCTCCCGGCCTTGGGATCGCAACCGTCTGAAGGGCTACGTGAGCGCGATGGCGGAACTGAAACTAGAGCCGCACGTGCACACTATCGCGCTTTCGGACGACGAATTTGAGAACGGGCTGGCGGCGGTGTCGTTCATCTTCGAGCAGGGCTGGCCGCTCACGGCGATTCTGGCCGCCTCCGATCAGATCGCTTTCGGAGCGCGGGAAGGCATGCGGCAGCACCGCCGCGAAATTCCGCGCGATGTGAGTCTGATCGGATTCGAACACGAACCGGGCGTCGGCCGCGCCTCGAATCTGACCAGCGTTGCGGTGGATATGGTCGAGGTGGGGCGGCAGCTTGCGAAGGCGGCCATCGCGCAGATCGAGAAAAAAGAGGAGCGAGCCTCCGACGTCGTCGTGCCGGCATCGCTGATCAAACGCAGTACCTGCCGCCCGCTGCGCCAGGAAGAACACATGATGCT
>JBOGMI010000093.1:0-4955 GCA_050746645.1 Bryobacteraceae bacterium
CGCGCATGGGCACCAACCCCATTTGCATCGCCCTCCCTGGACCTTGGCTGCTGGATATGTCCACCACGGCGGTCGCGGCTAATAAGATTTTTTCAGCGCTCGATCGGAAGGAGGAGACGATTCCCGATGGCTGGGCGCTGGACCGAGCGGGGGCGCCGACCAACGATCCGCGCGAGGCGATGAAGGGCTCGGTTCTGCCGCTTGGCGGCCCTGTCGCCGGACATAAGGGCAGCGGTCTTGCCGCCGCGGTCGAGATTTTGACCGCGGTTCTGGCGGGCGGCGCTATGGCCGGCGAAATCGGATCCATGCGCCAGCGCGGCAAGCCGGTGGGCGTCAGCCATATGTTCCTGGCGATGGGAGTGGAGCGCTTCCTGCCCATCAAAGAATTTCAGGCGCGCATCAACCGGTTTGTCGCCGATTTGAAATCGTCGCAGCCGGCGGAAGGCTACAGCGAAGTGCTGGCCGCGGGCGAACCCGAGCGACGCATCGAGCGCGAGCGGCGCGAAAACGGCATACCCCTGCCGCCGGAAGTCTGGGAAGCACTGCTAAGGGTGGGGAGCGAATTCGGGCTTGCCGCTCCGGTGGAGAAGAAATGAGATCAGCCGGATTCGTGGGACAATGAACTGTATGCAAGCCACAGTAGAGCTTCCGGAAACGGTTCTCCGGAAACTTGAGATCCTGGCACGAAGCGAAGGCGCCACTACCGCCGATCTGATTCAACAGATTGTGGAAGCCCATGTGGCGAGCCGGCAAACAAGCGAGGAGCGCCGTTCAGTTGTTTCCTTGCCGCTGATTCCGGCGAGCGAAACGGGACCGATCCAACCGGTTTCGGGCCAGGATGTCGATCGGTTACTCTCCGGTGACGATCTCTCTGCCTGACGCAAACGTTTGGCTTGCAATGGCCGCTGAAGGCCATATTCACCACGTGGCGGCGCGCGAGTGGTTTACTGATCAATTCGACGTGTCCGTCGCCTTCTGTCGTGTCACGCAGATGGCGCTGCTGCGGCTGCTGACAAATCGGCATGTAATGGGCGGGGATCCAAGCTCGATAACCGGCGCTTGGGAGGTCGTTGTCGAGTTGCGTCACGACCCGCGGGTTGTTTTTGCCGCCGATCACGAAAAGGTGGATGCTGTCTGGTGCCGGTTTTTGATGCTACCCGGCATCGGTCCAAGCGCGTGGACCGATGCCTATCTGGCGGCCCTTGCCCAGACGCACTCCTATTCGCTGGCTACATTCGATACTGGGTTTAAGCGCTGGAGCGATCTCAGCTTGACGCTGCTCGAAGCTTAATTAGCTCAGATCGCTTCCAGCTCTTCCTCCAGAAGCTGTTTGCGATACAAATCGGCGTAATAGCCGCCGAGGTTCTGCAATTGGTCGTGGGTGCCGATCTCGACGATGCGGCCGTGGCTGAGCACGACGATCCTGTCCGCGTTCTGCACGGTGGAGACACGGTGCGAAATCAGGATGGTCGTGCGCCCTTCCATGACTCCGGCGAGGCCGTTCAGGATTCTATCTTCAGTCACGGTATCCACGCTCGAAAGCGCATCGTCGAGGATCAGGATGCGAGGGTTGCGCAGGATGGCGCGAGCGATGGCGGCGCGCTGCTTCTGGCCGCCGGATAGGGTAATGCCGCGCTCGCCGATCATGGTGCCGAGCCCGTCGGGAAATTCCTCGATATCGGATTTGAGGCCGGCTACATCGGCAGCCCAGAGGATTTCCTCGCGTGTCGCCTCGGATACCCCCCAGGCAATGTTTTCGCCCAGCGTAGCGCTAAATAGAAAAGTCTCCTGGGGCACAAACCCGATCTGGCGGCGCAGCTCGCCGGGATCGAACTCGCGCACATCGACGCCGCCCAATTCGACCGTGCCGGCAGACGGATCGACCAGGCGCGGCACCAGACTCGCGACCGTGGTCTTACCGCTGCCGGTATGCCCGACGATGGCTACCGTCTCTCCGGCCCGTATGGTGAGGTCGATCTCGGAGAGTACCTCGCGGTCGCCGAAGTTCATGCTAACGTTGCGCAGGCGAATTTCTGCCGACACCTCGTCCGGGCTCGGCGGCGAGCCGCCGCCGGGCATTTGCACGATGGAGGGCCGCTCGTGCAGAATGCGGTTGATGCGGATGAGCGAGGCGGTGCCGCGCTGCATCAGGTTGACCACCCAGCCGATGGCGATCATGGGCCAGATGAGCATGCCCATGTAGGTGTTGAACATGACGAACTCGCCCAGGCTGATGCGGCCATCGAGCAATTGGCGTCCGCCTTCCCACAAAACCAGCAGAAACGCTATGCCAATGAGTGCTTGCAGCATAGGCATGAACATGCCTTGGATGCGAGCCAAGCCGATGTTTTCGCCGACGTACTGTCTATTGAGACGCTCAAACTGCTCGATTTCGGGGACCTCCTGGGCATAGGCGCGAACAACGCGCACACCCGCCAGGTTTTCCTGGACGCGGCTGCTGATGTCGGAGAAGAGTTTCTGGATGTGCTCGAAGCGAACGTGAATGCGCCGGCCAAACAGGATCACAGCGAAGGACACCAGCGGCGCCGGGATGAGTGAAATAATGGCGAGGCGCGGATCGGCATGAACCATGACGGCGACCGCGAGGATCAGCATGATCAGCGTTTCGGCGCAATACATAATGCCGGGGCCGAGCATCATGCGCACGGCGTTCAGGTCGTTGGTGGCGCGCGACATGATGTCGCCGGTGCGGTAGGTGGCGTAAAAATCCTGGGACAGCGCGGCGAGATGGGCGAACAGATCGTTGCGCAGGTCGTATTCCATGTCGCGCGAGATGCCGATGAGGATCACGCGCATCCAGTACTGAAAAATGCCTTTTACGAGCGCGATTCCCACCAGCAGAGCGGCCATTTCCAGCAGAAATTCCAAGCGAAAGCCATGGGTGAGCGAATCGATGCCGTTCTTGATCACGACCGGCAATGCGACCGCGAGAGCATCTTTCATGAACAGCGCGAGGATGCCAAGCGCGATGCCGCCGCGATAGCGGCGCACGTAGGGCCAGAGTGTGGCGAGAGACTTCAGCATTCAGCCGGGGCGCCCGAGTTCGGGTCACTCCTCATCGGATTTTTTCGAATCGATATGGCCCACCGACTTGAGCTTCTGATACATGCGCTCGATTTCTTCCTCATCGTCGGTGCTCACGACATGGATCGGCGGCTCGTTCGGATCGGGCTTTGCGGTTTCGACGCTCAAGCCTGCCCAATATTGGCGAAATGGCACGCCGTCGAAGCTGGCCAGGTAGGACTTCTTGCGAAGCTGGAACATGACGCGAGCGATCTGCTCCGGTTCGCCGGGAAAGACGAGAGTCTTCCCGCGGCGATTGGTGAGCTTCAGATTCAGCACCAGAGGAGAAACCACCAAGCGGGAAACGATGCTGCTGGTGTTGATTTCGCGCACTTCGCGCCAGTCAATGGTGCGTTCGCCGATATGGAACTCGGAATCGCCCAGGCGGATTGGCGGGCGTGTCGCCAGCCAGAAAAGGCCCACGGCGGTAATGGCGCACAAACCGCTGGGGATACCCGCCCACGGGGTGCGCAGTGCAAACAGAGCGCAAACGGCGGCACTAGCCAATGCCGCCCAGCCCAGCCGGAGGTACAGCCTGGAAGGCCGGTAGACTTCGGCATTTGGCTCCATAACTTCAGGCTACTCCCAGCCGGAAATGGCGTCAATCGCGCATTGGCGGCAAAACCGAATCTGGTACTCTCGAATCGACGGAAAGGGCTATTTATGGCAACAGCTACCCATCTGCTTAGCCTGGAAGAGTTCCGCGAGCGTTACGCCGGCGAAAATAATTACGAATATTAGTTTGGGGAGGCGGTACGGAAGGGAACGGCCACCTTTTTACACAGCCTGCTGCAGGGGATTTTGGGCGAATTGCTGACGCGGGCGGGATACCGAGCAGGCCCGGGACTCGAACTCAGAATCGATCCCGAATGGCAGCCCAAAGCGGACGTGGCTGCGACCATGGCTGTCGAACTTCCGTATCCGACCAAGCCGATCGACGTGGTGGCGGAAGTGCTCTCGCCCGGCGACCCCATGAGCCGCGTATTTGAGAAATGCCGCCAGTATGCGCGGATTGGCATTCCGAAAATATTCGTGTTCGATCCGGAGCTTCGTTATGCCTGGGAATGGAGCCGCGAAACCGAGAACCTGGAGCGGATTGCCGTGATGCAGCTTCCGAACGGAAATACGATTCAGGTCGCAGACATCTGGAACGAATTTTCCCGCAGCCTCAAGCGATAACCTTTCCGGTTAGCCGACACAGATTCGTTGCCTTCCTTCCCCGAAGTGGGTATGTTATTGTCAGTTACTGAGGGGAGGCGGCTTGAGTAAACCGACCGATCTCGTGCAGGGCACAGTCGACCTGCTCATTCTGAAGATCATTGCACTCGAACCGATGCACGGCTGGGCCATTGCCCAACGCATCCGGCGGATGTCCCGGGAAGTTCTGCAGGTCGGGCAGGGCGCGCTCTACCCGGCGCTGCACAAACTGGAACAGAACGGCTGGATCGAATCGGAATGGGCGGTGAGCGAGAACGGCCGGCGGGCAAAATATTACACGCTCACGCGAGCCGGCAAAAAAGCTCTGGAGCAGGAAGCCGCGCAATGGGAGCGCTTGTCCGCGGCGATTTCCCTCATTGTCCGAACCCCTGAAATATGCGCTTGACGAAGATAGCTCGCCTGAGATTACGCTCGCTCTTCTCGCGTAACAAGGTAGAGCAGGAACTCGGCGAAGAGCTGCGCTATCACCTGGAACGGCAAATCGAGGAAGAAATCGCCGCCGGCAAAACGCCGGAGGAGGCGCGCCATGCCGCGCTCCGGTCCATCCGAGACGTGGAGCAAAGAAAAGAGGAATGCCGCGACATGCGGGGACTATACGTTCTCGAAACTCTATTTCGCGACCTCCACTATGCAGTGCGAAGCTTGCGCAAATC
>JBOGMI010000094.1:0-3409 GCA_050746645.1 Bryobacteraceae bacterium
TAATCGCCGAGGCGGTGGTCATCATGATGGGCCGGAAGCGAATCATGGAGCCCTGGTAGGCCGATTCGCTGGCCGTGTGGTTCCCCTTGCGCTGAAGTGACAAAGCGAAATCGACCATCATAATCGCGTTCTTTTTGACCAGGCCGATGAGCATAATCAAGCCGACGAAGCCATAGAGATCGAGCGGCATGTGGAACAGGGAAAGCGTGAGCAAGCCGCCGAAAGCGGCGGCAGGCAGCCCGGTGAGAATCGTGATGGGGTGAAGAAAGCTCTCGTACAGGATGCCCAGCACGATGTAGATGACGATTACGGTCATGATCAGCAGAACGCCCAGACCGCTAAGGGACTGTTGGAACGCCTGGGCAGCGCCTTGGAAGCTGGTAATGATGGAGATGGGCAGCATCGACTGAGCAAGATTCTGCACTTCGCCTACTACCTGGCCAAGAGCGACGCCGCGCGCCAGGTTGAAGGAGATGGTAACCGCAGGGAGCTGGCCGCTATGGTTGACAGTGAGGGGACCTACGCCGGTAGTGAATTTTGAGACGGCGCTGAGCGGAACGAGCTGGCCCGAGGAAGAGTGGATGTAGAGATCCGAGAGCATGCGCGGATCGCTCTGAAAATCCTTCTGTACGTCGAGGACTACCCAGTATTCGTCGTTCGACGTGTAGATGGGGGAGACCAGGCGCTGGCCGTACGCGCTGTAGAGGGCGTCCTCAACTTGCTGCGGCGTCACTCCCAGGGTGGCCGCTTTCTCGCGATCCACCACGACGTTGGCCTGGGGATTTGCCATTTGCAAGTCGCTGGTGACGTCGGTGAGACCGGGCAACTGCCTCATCTTCGCCTCGAATTTTCCCGCGTATTGATAGAGCTGATCGGTTCGCGGGCTCGACAGAGTGTACTGATAAAGGCTCTTGGTATGGTGGCCGCCGATACGGATGGAGGGCGGATTTTGGAGATAAACCCGCATTCCGGGGACCTTGTTCAGTTTTGGCTGCAGCTCGCGGATCACGTCGTCGATGGTCAGGTGATGTTCATAGAGCGGACGAATGAACCGGACCACGGCACCAAGGACAGCCGTATGACCGTACCGGGCAACCAGGCGGTCGTAGGCGGGGCTATCGCTCCAGGGACGGTCGGGACGATCCTTTAAATGGAGGAAGGCCCGTCCGTTATTGAGGCCTGTTGTGTTCGTGTCGCTGATGTCCGAGGAAAACTGAACGACGCTCGGATCGACTTTGAAGATGCGATTCACGGCTTCCTGGTGCGCCCCCATGGCGTCGAAGGAGATTCCCTGATTGGCTTCGGTCGTGACGGCAATCTCCGAAAGATCGGCCTTGGGCAGAAAGCCTTTCGGAATCTTCCAGAACTCCCAAGCGGTTCCCGCCAGGACGAGCAAACCAACAATCATCACCAGTGCACGATGGTTCAGCGCCCATTGAAGGCTCGATCCGTACCAACGGAGCGAAGTCTGGAGCACGTTTTCGAGAGCTCGATACATCCGGCCATGGCGTCTCTCGCGGTCGGGGCGCAGATAACGCCTGCAGAGCATCGGGCTCAAGGTGAGGGAAACCAGGCCGGAAACCAGAACGGCGGAAATAATGACGACGGCGAACTCATGGAGCAGGCGCCCGATCACGCCGGGCATGAAAAGTACCGGGAGAAATACGACGGCGAGCGCCACCGTCATCGAAAGAATGGTGAAGTTGACTTCCTTCGAGCCATCGAGCGCGGCTTCGAGCGGTCCTTTCCCCATCTCCATGTGGCGCACGATGTTTTCGAGCATGACGATAGCGTCGTCGACGACGAAGCCCACCGATAGAGTCAGAGCCAGCAGGGAAAGAGTGTCGATGGTGTAGCCGAGCAGGTACATCACCGCGAATGTGCCGATAATCGCCATCGGGAGGGCCAGGCTCGGGATCACGGTGGCGGAAACGTTGCGGAGAAAAAGGAAAATGACCAAAACAACCAGAAAGACGGCAAGAAGAAGGGTGAATTTGACGTCGTGAACCGACTCGTTGACCGGAACCGATCGGTCGTACTCGATCGAAAGATAAATCGATGGCGGCACCATCGAATAAAAGCGCGGAATGAGTTTGCGGATGTCCTTGACAATATCGATCGTGTTGGTACCCGGCTGCCGCATAACCGCCAGCATGATGCCGGGGACGTTATTGATCCAGTTGATGACGTATTTATCCTGAATCCCGTCGCGGACGGTAGCCAACTGATCGAGATGCACGGGAGCACCGTTGCGGTAAGCGACAATGAGCGGGCGGTAGGCAGCGGCGTCGGAGAGCTGGCCGTTGGACTCGACATTATAGGACTTCTGGGCGCCGTTGAGGGTGCCCATCGGCAGGTTGACGTTCGCATTTTGAATCGCCTGCTCCACCTGGTCGATGCCGATCTGCCGGCTGGCAAGAGCATCGGGATTCAGTCCGACACGGACGGCGTATTTCGCCGTGCCATGAACATCGACCTCGGCGACGCCGGGAACCATCGAAATCTGCTCGGCGATCAAGTCTTCCGCATACTTGTCGACGTCGTAGAGCGGAAGCGTCGGCGAGGTGACGGCTAGTAAAAAGATGGGCTCATCGGCCGGGTTCACTTTCCGGAACGTGGGAGGAAACGGCATGTTGGGCGGAAGCTGATTCGCGGCGGCGGAGATCGCCGATTGCACATCGAGGGCGGCAGAATCGATACTGCGGCTGAGATTGAACTGCAGGACGATCTGGGTGTTGCCGAGCGAGCTGGTGGAAGTCATCGAGTCCAGGCCGGCAATGGTTGTGAATTGCTTCTCCAGCGGAGTCGCCACAGACGAAGCCATGGTCTCGGGGTCGGCCCCGGGAAGACCGGCCGATACCTGGATCGTTGGGAAATCGACGTTCGGCAAATTACTCACCGCAAGATTGCGGTAGCCGAGTATGCCAAAGAGAAGAATGGCCAGCATCACAAGGGTGGTCATGACGGGCCGGCGAATGAAGGGTTCGCAGAGATTCATGACATTCCGGCTCCGTCAGAGCGATTTCGCGAAATAGACCTTGGTTCCGGGAACCAGGCGCACTTGCCCGTCGGTTACCACAGTCTCGCCGCCAGTGAGCCCCTGCAGAACTTCTGTTTGACCATTGACCGCATGCCCGACCTTCACTTGCCGCACACCGACGGTCATATCCGATTTCACCACGAAAACGTAATCGCCTTGCTGACCCGCCTGGACGGCCTGCGAGGGGACGACGAGTACGTTCTGTTGCTTCCCCAGGTCAAGCAATACATTAGAAAATTGGCCCGGCCAAAGATGGTGGTCAGTGTTGGAAAACGCAGCCATCAGCCCAATTGTGCCGGTAGCGGTGTCGACGGTGTTGTTGACGAAAGTCAGACCGCCTCTTTCGGCGGCGGAATCGTTGGGCGGGGT
>JBOGMI010000095.1:0-4107 GCA_050746645.1 Bryobacteraceae bacterium
ACGACGGGCTTCTTCCCTCCGCTCGTCTCCGGATAAGCCGCCGCCTCGGCGCTCGCCGCCAGCGACGCCGATCCCAGAATCCATTCCCGCCGATTGATCATGATTTGAGGTTCTATCATACTTGACGGTAAACGGGGGACAGGCAACGAATTTCCACGTCGGAGTCTGATTCGCTTTCGAGGCATCGCGGTCCGGAAATTCGAAGCCTGTCCCCGGTTTACCGCGGAGGCCATCGTTCACAATAGTACGAGCAGACGCTCATCACGGCCGCATGAAAGAACGCTACGTCACCGTCGAATGGATGCCCTCGATGCGAGGGCGGCTGCGGAGTATCCGGATCGGCCGTCGATCCCTCAGCTACCTATTGGGCGTGGGACTGCTGGTCTTGTTGGGGGCCGGTGCACTGTTCTCCAGCTATTTGCAAATGAGCTGGAAAACTTCGCGCTATGCGGAACTGCGGCAAAATTTCGACCAACTGCGAGGGCGCTATGAGGCATTGCAGCGCGTCGCCAGCCAGCGCAAGGAGCAGATCGCGTCTTTGCAGAAGCTGGCCGCGGAAGTGTCGGTCCGCTATGGAATCACGCCGCGGAAATCGCCGTCGAAATCCATGATCTCCGAGATTCGCGGCAACCGAGCCGTGAAACCCACGGTTGCCGATACCATTCAGACTTACAATTTTCTGAAATCCGCAACGGTTTCCGAAATCTATCATCGCTACGCATTGCAATGGCAAGTACACACGCGCCCGAGCCTGTGGCCGGTCCGCGGACGGCTGACCAGCCCGTTCGGCGGCAGGCCCGATCCCTTTTCGGGAGAAGATGCGGGCCAGAGCGAGTTTCATACCGGCGTCGATATTGCGGCGCCCAAAGGAACTCCGGTGCACGTGACCGCCGACGGGGTTGTAACCAAGGCTTCGTGGGAGAGCGGTTATGGAAAGCTGGTGATTGTGAGCCACGGCCACGGCATCGAAACTTACTACGCGCATCTGTCGGAGTTCCTCGTGGTCGCGGGTGAGGAAGTGCGGGCCGGCGAGATCATTGCACTTTCGGGGGGCACGGGGCGGGCGACTGCTCCCCACTTGCACTATGAAGTACGCATTCACGGAACGCCGGTCAATCCCTGGCCGTATCTGCACCAGACGCACGTAGCGAAGGCGCACAGATCGCGGCATAACGATCTGGGGCTTTAGGAACCATGCACGCGGGCATCACACGGCGGGCCTTGCTGGCTCTCCTGCCCGGAGTCTTAGCAGCTCGCAAGCGGCGCCCCCGCACGCACGGCGCATTCGTCGCCTTTGTGGATCCGGCCACCGAAGCCTGGGTGCTGCGGCTGACGGCACTCTCTTCGGCCAGCGTTCTTCCGGCGCCGCAAAACCGCTTCATCTCGTCGCGACGCCGGTTTCTGCTCTTTTCCTCGGACCGAAGCGGCGCCATGGCACCCTTCCGACTCGATCTTCACAGCGGCAGACTCCATCGCCTGGCAGAGACCAGGCATCTGGCGATTCGCTCGCTGTATCTCGATCCGAAAGAGCGGTGGGCCTATTTTGTCGATAGCGGTGTGCTCAAGAAAGCGGATGTGAGGGGTCACAAGACACACACGGTGGCGGAGGGCGTGAGCGCGTTCGGCATGTCCGATTCCGGCTCCGTTTTTATCGTCGCAAAGCAAAAACGATTATTCCATTTGAACTCCCGGCAGCCGATCGCCGAAGACGCCGCATTCGGCCCGCTGGTGAGTCCGGATGGAACCGGCTGCCTGTTTGGACGCGAGGCACGGAAGAGCCGCGAGTTCTGGTATGTCCCGCTTGCGCCTTTGGGGAAGCCCAAGCTGCTCGCGAGCGGCCGCATTTGGAATCCATTCTGGTCGCCGCGCGGAAAGAGTCTGATGTTTCTGCGCGATGTGGAAACCAAGCGCGCGGTGCTCTCGGAAATTCACGAAGTGAATCCGGAAACCGGCGCCGAGCGCAAGCTCGATCCGACCAGCGAGTATGCCGCCTTCGCGCCGAACGCCGACGCCTCCGTATTCGTCGGCGCCAGCCGCAGCATGGTCCAGCCCAACATCATTCTTCTGCTGCGTTCGATGGCGCGGGAGATGACGCTGTGCGAGCACGGCGCCAGGCATCCGGCATGCGTTTCGCCCGTCTTTTCCGCCGACAGCCGCTGGATTTTCTTTCAAAGCGATCGCGAAGGCAAGTCCGCGCTCTATGCGATGGATGTGGAGAAGTTCGTCAGTCCGACCTGATTCAGGCCGTCAACTGCAGTGAGTCGGCGGTTTCGAGGCTGGCGGTTCTGGCACGCGATAAAGAAAGCGGGATCTTCAACAGGAATGTGCTGCCATGGCCTTCCTGGCTGTCTACCATCAGGCTGCCGTGCATGTCGCGAGCGAGGCGCGCCGAAATCGCCAAGCCTAGTCCGGTGCCGCCGTACTTCCTCGAGGTTGAGCCGTCCACTTGCCGGAAGGGCTCGAAGATATCTTCGCGCTTGTCGGCTGGAATCCCAATTCCGGTATCCACGACGCGAATGCAAAGCATGCACTCCTCGATCGAAACCAGAACCGTCACCGATCCGTGCTCAGTGAATTTGATCGCGTTGCCGGCAAGATTGACAAGAATCTGGCGCAGCCGGTTGGGATCGCCTTCGATGGTTCCGGGCACCTCCTCGTCGATCTTTGAGACAAACCGCAGGCCCTTGTTTCTCGCCGAAAGAGAAAGTGCGCCGAGTGCGCCCTGCACACATTCCCGGACGGAGAAGGAAAGGCACGCCAGTTCAAAGCGCCCGGACTCGATCTTGGAAAAGTCCAGGACTTCGTTGACGAGCGCGAGCAAGGATTGCGCCGAGGTGGAGGCCAGATCGAGATACTCGTGCTGCTCGGCTGTGAGGCCGGAGGCGAGCGCTAACTCTGTCATGCCGAGGATCCCATGCAGCGGTGTGCGAATTTCGTGGCTGATGTTAGCCAGAAATTCGTCTTTAAGCCGGTTACTTTGCTGTGCCTTTTCAAGCAGCTTTTCGATCTGGTCCTTCTGCAGCTCAATGGTTTTCTTCTCGCGCTGAATTTGGCGCGTGCGCAGCATCACCACCAGGGAAAGCTCCTGCTTCTGGCGCGCCAAGCGCCCGACTCTGCTGCGCGAGCGGCCTACGACCAGCAAACCCAGGAATAAGGCGAGCAGCGCCAGCAGGGTCAGGTGATCGGACCAGATCGAACCCGCAGCAACGCACCCATTGCTAGACTTGCCGGCCGCCCGAACCGCACAACTCTCCCCCAGCAGAAGGAAGAGGATTAAGGCACGGCGGGCTACTCCGCGACCCACCAGTTCTACTTTACACGCGTAGCTCACACTGGTTGCTTTTCACCCACCTAATTTCGCCTATCGTCCAAAATGGGCTTGGCCTTGAAGCACACTCGGCTGAGCGAGGTGCAGCCGATCCAGGTCGCTTACGCTTCCGGCTCGGAACGGAACCCGGAGCGTGGGCGAGGGGACGGCGCATCCGATTTGTACACTGAAACATGGCCTTCGGCTGGCCCGCTTCCTGATTCGATGAAAATCTGTTATTTCGACGCCTTTTCCGGCATCAGCGGCGATATGAGCGTCGGCGCTCTCGTGGATGCGGGGGCTGATTGGGCGACGATTCAGAATGCGCTCGAAAGCCTTAGTCTGGACGCAAGGTTCCGGCTAGATCGAGTGAAGCGCAACGGCTTGGCGGCGGCTAAATTTTCAGTGGAAGCCCCGTCTCAAAAAGCTCACCGGCATTTGTCGCACATAGAAACCATCATCCGGGCGGCAGCGCTTTCCGCTACGGCGCGCGACCGGGCGTTGGCGGTTTTTCGCTGTCTGGCCGAAGCCGAGGCGAAATCGCACGCCGTTCCGATCGAGCGCGTTCACTTTCATGAGGTGGGGGCGGTCGATTCGATCTGCGATATCGTGGGCGCCTGCGTGGCACTCGATTTGCTCGGGATCGACGAAGTGCATGCTTCGCGCGTGAATACCGGAAGCGGAACGGTCTCGACCGAACATGGCGTGCTTCCGGTCCCGGCTCCGGCAACGGCGGAGTTACTGAAGAACTGTCCTATTTATGCGGCGGGCCCGGAAACCGAACTGACGACTCCCACCGG
>JBOGMI010000096.1:0-3347 GCA_050746645.1 Bryobacteraceae bacterium
ACCAAGCAAGCCGCACGCAAGAGATTCGTCCCGCGTGACATCCCCGACGAGCCATCGGTCCTCAAGGAGAGGATCTACGGGCGCTACACGGATCGGGCCAAGCACGTCCTCGTGCTGGCACAGTCCCAGGCGAAGGTCCACAATCACCATTACATCGGCACCGAGCACATTCTTCTCGGAATCTGCCTTGAGCCGGCGGGTGCGGCTGCCAGCGTGATCGAGTCCTGCGGCGTCAGCCTGGATTCGCTGGCAGCCGAGGTAACGCGACAATTGCTTCCACCAAGCAGTGAGGTGCCGGATCGGCCTCCGTTCACCGCCAAGGCGAAAAAGGTTCTAGAGCTGACCGCCCGCAAGGCCCGGCAGCTCGGTCACGACTGGGTCGGCACCGAGCATCTCTTGCTTGGCTTGCTCGTCGAGCGGACCGGGCTGGCAGCAGACGTGCTGATGGACAGCGGCATCACCCCGCAACGGGCCGAGCGGAAAACGCTGCGCGTCGTCGCCGAGCGGGGACAAGGCGAGTCCGGTCCATCGGAGGACCAGCGGTGACGGGGACAAGGAGCACGCTCGATTAGTTCATCGACTGGGAGCTGGCGCGCGACCGATCAAGGCGTCATCGCCCAACAAGCCGCTTGTGCCGTCCGGCTCATCCTCGCCGGCTACGCCGAGCTGACCGGCCCAGCCGCGGAGGCCGCGTGAGCGTGGCCAAGGACCATCTGGCTCCTTTCGGGCAGGTAGCGGACGCGTTCGTGCGAAATCACGCGTACCGGCGGCGGAGCCACCAGTAGCTGAGCCCGCACAGCGCCAGTGCGGCAGCGAGAAAGATGCCCATCTCGGCCCACTGGAACGGCCAGAAGCGATTAGCCGGCTGGTAGGTGACGACCGTGTGGAAGGTAGCGGAGAGCTTCTCCAGACACGTCTGAAAAGTCGGCGTCGGGCCGCTCGGCCCCGACTTCACGATCTGTTCAAGCGCGGGGCAGGTGCGAAGCAGGTGCTGGCTCGTGGGCGCGTCGCCAGCCTTGTTGACGACGGCGGTCGAGTACAACCATGCGTTCGGGACCCCCACAGTCGGAGGAGTCAAGGAGACAATGCCCCCCGGCTGCTGGACGCCGAAGCCAGGGATTGCTGAGATGGCCGTGAGGGACAGGGATTTGTGCACGGGCGAGGCAAGGTTAGGGCGAACCCAGTACGTGACCGCGAGGCGCGCGGCCACGAACCCTACGGCCGTAACGGCCATCGCCGCGATCGTCCGGCGTAGCAGCACGCCCGCCGTTGCCCCGAGCGCGAACGCGAACGCCGCGTACCCGATCGGGGCCACGCCGTGTAGTCCGAAGCTCGCCAAGCCGAAGCGGTTCTGGTTCGCAGCATCGATCGGGCTCGCCCACCAATCGACCATCCAGGTCAGCAGCCCGCCGAACGCCATCGCAGCGACGCCGACGACGCCGAACTTCACCGCGACCCAACGCTTTCGAGTGACGCTCTGGGTCCAAGCGAGCCGGAAAGTACCAGTCTCGAGCTCGCGGGCGATGAGGGGCGCGCCGAAGAACAACCCGACAAGCGCGGGCGCGATGGCCACGATGAACGGCAGGGCGCCCTGGAGCGGCTTGTCGACGTTGACCACCGGGTTCGACGCCGTGGCGCAGTTTCCCGCCGCTTTGCAGGTGCTCTGGAACGCGTCGTTCACGTGCACGAGGTTCACCCCCGAGACGATGAGCACGATCGCGAGCACAACGAGCACACCGATGGCGATGACCCCCTCGGCGCGGAATTGTCGGAGTGCTACCCGGATCATCAGCGAACCTCCAGCTTCGGACGGCGGTCTTGTCCGACCGCCCGGGTCATGTAGGCGAGCACGAGGTCTTCGAGGTCGAGCTGCTCGACCGTCCACGAGGGATCGAGGATCCGTTCGCCGGTCCGCACGACGAGCGTGCTCTGTACGTCGGTGTGACTCGCGCCGATCACCGTTTGATTGCGCGGCAGTGCGTCGCGGTCGTGTCGAGGTCCGGTCAGCCGGTGATGCGAAGCGAGCAGCTCGTCGATCTCGCCGGCGATCTGGACCCGTGAGTCGACAAGCACGACCAGGTAATCACAGACCCGCTCCAGGTCGGCCACGAGGTGGGAGGACAGGATCACGCTCGCGCCGTGATCGACGACGACCTCCATCAAGCCCTGGAGGAACTCGCGGCGGGCGAGGGGGTCGAGAGCCGCGACCGGCTCGTCGAGCACGAGCAGCTCCGGTCGTTTCGCCACTGCCAGGGTGAGGGCAAGCTGGGCGCGCTGGCCGCCCGAGAGCCTGCCCGCCTTCTGTCGCGAGTCAAGCCCGAGGCGCTCGATGCGATCCTCGGCGAGCTTCGGGTCCCAGCTCGGGTTCATCCGTGCGCCGTACCACAGGTGGTCACGGATCGATAGCCCGGCGTAGGTCGGGGTCTCCTGAGCGACGAAACCGACACGTGCGAGCTGGTCCGGGGTCGTGCCGGGCCGCCCACCGAGAAGGGTGATCGACCCTGCGCTCGGCTGGAGGAGGCCGACCGAGAGCTGGAGCAGCGTGCTCTTGCCCGCCCCATTGGGTCCGACGAGTCCGACCACCTTGCCAGCCGGGATGGCAAGCGTGCAGTCGGAAAGCGCCCACTTGTGGCCGTAGCGCTTCCCGAGGCCGCTCGCCTCCAAGACGGCGGTCACGCTACGCCTTCTTCGGAGGTGGACCAAAGGACGTCGCGAAAGATCGCCTCGATGCTCTCTTCGTCGAGCCCGGCACGCCGCGCCTTCGACAGCCAGCGCTTCAAGTCCTGGCGGAGTGGCCCATGGGCCGCCAGAGAGTCGTCGGTGAGCGTCTTGATGACGAAGGTGCCGACGCCGGGTCGAGCGGCCACCAGACCGAGGTGCTCCAGTTCCTTGTACGCCTTGAGGACGGTGTTCGGGTTGATGGCGAGGGCGGTCACCACCTCCTTCACGGTCGGGAGCTGGTCATCAACGTCGAGGAGCCCGAGGCGCAGCGCGTGGCGGACCTGTTGGACCACTTGCTGGTAGGGGGCGACTCCCGAACGCGTGTCGAGATGAAACTCGATCATCCTCGGCTCCATTCATCTAGCTATCTAGACATCTTAGGGACAACACTCTCCATAGGTCAAGGCGCGGGTCGGCGGCCCGCCACGCCAACAGTGCGTTGGCCGGGCGGTTGAACTCGCAAAGTCCTTCTCGCCGACTCGCAGAAATCGGATACCGCCCTGACCTGGGCATCCAGGCCGAAAAACATCCTCGAAGACCCCTTGACTTCGCGGGCGGATCGAGGTCTCATCTCCGTCCCCTGGCGCGCTTGTCCGGTCGTGGGCATGCCCATGACGAACCTGAAC
>JBOGMI010000097.1:0-2311 GCA_050746645.1 Bryobacteraceae bacterium
TTCCGATCGCAGATCGCGAGCAAAGCTGGCGCTATCCCCGATGTCCGCGCGATCGCGCCACATCCCAAAAAACTCCGAATCCCTGAGGTCCGCCAAAGTCGAGACGTTCGGCTCTTTCGCAGGCGAGATGACCAGGACAATTTCAGCCGGTCCCTGAGGAAAGTCAGCCGGGAGACTTATGTGCAACTCCCTATTCGCCGGAATGTCCGCAGTAAGATTGAGCGTTCGAACCATTTAGCAAAATCCTCAACGTGCCCGAATCATAACAGATCCGGCGATGGCACGGAGACGGAGGTCCGTCGAATCGATGCCGATAGAATGTGCACATGGCAGCGCAGACATTGAGTGGCGAGGAACTGAAGCGGATCTTGCAGCAGCTTCCCAGATGGACCGTCCAAGAGGGTAAGCTTCATCGCGAATATAAATTCCCGGATTTTGCCCGCGCGTTCGGCTTTATGGCCGCCGCAGCCGTGCTCATCGAAAAGCGAAACCATCATCCCGAATGGCTGAATGTCTATAACCGCGTGACGGTGGATCTGACCACCCACGATGCGGGCGGCATTACCGAAAAGGATGTGGAACTCGCACGCACGCTCGACTCGATCGCCTCGCCGCTTTCCCAATAACAACCGAATATGAAATTGCTGGCTCCCGCCTTCCTCGCGGTCAGCGCAATTGCCTTTGCGCAGATCGCGCCGCAGCAACAACTTCCACAAGTCGATGCGATTATCAACCAGGCTGTTCAGTCCGGGCTGATTCCCGGCGCTGTTCTTGAGGTCGGGCACAACGGCCAGATCGTTTACCGCAAAGCCTATGGCTGGCGGGTCCCGCACCGTGAGCGCATGACGGTAGACACGATGTTCGATCTCGCTTCGCTGACCAAGATCGTGGCGACGACGCCGAGCATCATGAAACTGTTCCAGGAGGGCAAGATACGGCTGGACGATCCGGTCACCAAGTATCTGCCGAAGTTTCAAGACGGCCACAGCCCCATCACAGTGCGGCTCTTGATGACGCATTTTTCCGGACTGCCACCGGATGTGCCATTAGTCCCGCGCTGGCATGGCTATGGGAACGGAATCAAACTGGCGCTGCACGTAAAGCCAATAGCGCCGCCTGGCACGCGATTCATCTACAGCGACGTCAATTTCGAATTGCTAGGCGAGATCGTCCAGCGAGTCTCGGGCGAGAGTCTCGCGCTCTTTGCGCACGACAACATCTTCAAGCCGCTGGGGATGAAAGATACCATGTTCAAGCCGCCGGCCAAACTGCGCTGGCGCATCGCTCCCACCGAGATCAACCCCGATACCGGCAAGGCCATGCGCGGCATCGTGGACGACTCGACCTCCCGCTATATGGGCGGCGTTGCCGGACACGCCGGCCTGTTCTCCACCGCGGACGATTTGGCGAAATACGCACAGATGCTACTGGGCGAGGGGCAGTATCACGGGATTCGCATCCTCCAGCCGATGGTGGTGGAAAAATTCACCGAGCCGGCCAGCCCGGCCGATCAACCGATCATGCGCGGACTCGGCTTCGATATCGATTCTCCTTTTTCCAGCAATCGCGGCGAGTTGTATCCCATCGGCTCCTATGGCCACACGGGCTACACCGGAACCTCATTGTGGATCGACCCGGTCACCAATTCCTTCGTCATTCTGCTCACCAATTACGTCTACCCCCATCACGAGGAAAAGAAACTCCACCCGATGCTGTCGCTGCGCTGCCGGGTGGCCACAGCGGTAGCCGCTTCCTTCGGCATGAGCGTGCCGAACACGGTTTCGCTCACCGGCTATATCGATACAATCGAGCGCGCCGGGGCGCACCGCGTGATCGCTCGCAATGCCAAAACGCTCACCGGGCTGGATGTGGCGGAGCAGCGCAAATTCCGCGATTTGCAAGGCAAGCGCGTGGGGCTGATCACGAACCAGAGCGGGCGCGACCGCGAAGGCCGGCGTAACGTGGACGTGATGCTGGCCGATGGCGTTCACGTGGTGAAGCTGTTCTCGCCCGAGCATGGCATCAACGGCACGCAGGATGCGCCGGTTGCGAACACGCGCGACGCCAAGACCGGATTGCCCGTGATCAGCTTATACAAGGCGAAACACAGGCGGCCGACGAAAGCGGACCTGCGGAATGTGGACGCGCTGGTGTTCGACATTCAGGATGTTGGAGCGCGCTTCTACACGTTCTCCTGCACGATGCTCTATGCGATGCAGGCCGCCGCGAAGGAGCACAAGGCGTTTTACGTCCTCGACCGTCCGAATCCCATCACGGGCGTACGCGTCGAAGGGCCCATGCTGGATAAGGA
>JBOGMI010000098.1:0-5659 GCA_050746645.1 Bryobacteraceae bacterium
TGGTGCGGATGAGAGGACTTGAACCTCCACGAGATTGCTCCCACTAGGACCTGAACCTAGCGCGTCTGCCAATTCCGCCACATCCGCACGATGGACAGGCGAACACCAGTTTAGCAAGCATGATAGGATCGCGCCGAAGGACATGTTGCGTAATTTTCTGGCTGCTTTTCTCCTCTTCTCCTCGCTTTGCGTAGCCCACGCACGGGCTGCCGAGCCGGTACGGATCATCTTCGACACCGATATCGGCAACGATGTCGACGACGCGATTGCGCTGGCGACGATCCACGCGCTCGAGAGCCGCGGCGAGGCCCGGCTCCTGGCCGTCACCATCACCAAGGACAATCGCGACGCGGCCCCATTTGTCAGCCTCGTCAATAGCTTTTACGGGCAGCCGGATATCCCTATCGGCGTTGTACACGACGGCAAAACGCCGCAAGACTCGGCCATGCTCCGCATTCCGGTTCAGGAGAAAGACGCGAGCGGCCACTACATTTATCGGCGCAAACTTAAGAACGGCGGGCAAGCTCCGGGCGCGGTAGAACTGCTGCAGCGTGTTTTGCGTCGGCAGCCGGACCATTCGGTTGTCATCGCGCAAACCGGGTTCAGCACCAATTTGGCACGGCTGCTGCAGGCGCCCGGGGGCCGCACTCTGGTCGCCAGAAAAGTCAAAGCGCTGTATCTGATGGCCGGCAACTTCTCCAAGCCGATACCCGAATTCAATGTCGCTACCGACCCGCAATCGGCCGCATACCTGTTCGCGCACTGGCCGACACCGATGATCTTTAGCGATTTCACCATTGGGCTCGCCATCACCTTTCCCTACTCCGCCATCGCGCACGATTTCGGCTATGTGGCGCACCATCCGATCGCCCAGGCATACAAGATTTACGTCGGCAAGCCGGTGGATCATCCCGATTGGGACGCCACCGCGGTGCTGGAAGCCATTCGCCCGGATCGCGGCTACTTCAACCTCTCAGAGCCGGGCCGAGTAAAGCTGGGACCGAAGAGTACTACGATTTTTGTGCCCGATCCTCACGGCAATGCCCGCTATCTTATTTTGAAGCCGCATCAGGTTTCCCGGCTGCGCCAGCTCATCACCTCGCTCGCGAGCGAACCTCCTCATTGCGCTTGTCGGTAAAATCAATGCAGTGCCCCCAATCTCCTCTCAGGCGAGCGGCGCCGTGCCGGTCCGTCCGCCATTCATCACCGTTCTGCTCGCTTGGCTCGTCCCCGGCTGCGGGCATCTGCTGCTGCGGAAATACGGCCGCGCTGCCATTATTTTCGTGACCGTCGCGGTCACCTTCGGCATCGGGCTGCTCGCTCGCGGCCCTCTGTTTCACCCCGGCGTCGGGACGGACGTGTTGTCGCGCGTGATTCAATACGGCGGTTTCCTGGGGGACCTTGCCAACGGGTTTTTCTATTTCCTCACCACCTGGTTCGGCTATGCGGCGCCGCAGGTGGCCGGCTATAGCCCGGATTACGGCTCCAAGCTCCTGGTCGCCGCCGGGCTGCTCAATATCCTCGCCATGGTGGATGCCTACGAGATCACAATGCGGCAGAAGGATTAAAAACATGACACTGAATCATTTTCAAATGTCGATACTGTTCGCAGTGGTTTCGAGCGTGATCCTGGGACTGGTCACCAAGCGAACCGACCGCGAGCGCGTCCAGTACGGCCTTTATTGTTTCGGCTGCTTCATGGCGGCGCTGTTTGGCATAGCCTGGGCCATGAAGCTTCTACACGGCTGATGCGGGTGGTAATGCCTAGGTTTGCATGAAGAAGTTTTACATCGAGACGTTCGGATGCCAGATGAACGCGCACGATTCGGAGAAGGTGATCGGCACCTTGATCGCGCGCGGCTATGAACAAGTGGACGCCCCGGAAGCGGCCGAGCTGGTTCTGTACAACACTTGCAGTATCCGCGATAAAGCCGAGCAGAAAGTCTTTCACCGCCTGCAGCAGTTCAAGCGCGAAGCGGGCAAAGGCAAGGTCTTCGGAGTCCTGGGCTGTGTAGCGCAGCAGGAAGGCGAGCGCATTTTCGAGCGTGCGCCGCACGTCAGCCTGGTCGCCGGTTCCGCGAGCTACACCAAACTGCCCGAAATGCTGGTGCAGCTCGAAGCCGGCGCGCGGCATGTGACCGGTTTGAGTCTCGATACCGAGCAAACCTTCGATACTCCATTCACTCGCCGCGATAATCCGCATCGCGCCTACATCACCATCATCGAAGGCTGCGACAAAGCCTGCGCCTACTGCGTGGTGCCGTTCACCCGCGGCCCGGAGCGCAGCCGCACCAGTGAAAGCGTGCTGCGCGAAGCACAAACGCTTGCCGAGGCGGGCTACACCGAGATTCAACTGCTCGGCCAGAACGTGAACAGCTACCGCGACCCTTCGTCGGCGAACTTCGATTTCGCCCAATTGCTCGCCGCAACCGGCGAAGTGCCCGGCATCCGCCGCGTCCGTTTTACGACCTCTCATCCGCGCGATTTCGTCAAACCTATTGTGGATGCGATCGACGCCCATCCGGCGCTCTGCAATCACGTACACCTGCCGGTGCAGACCGGCTCGGACGCCGTGCTCTCGCGCATGCAGCGGCTCTACACGCGCGACGAATATATGCGCCGCATCGAATGGATGAAAGCCGCCAGGCGGGACATCGCGATCACTACCGACATCATTGTCGGCTTTCCCGGCGAAACCGAGGCCGATTTCAACGAGACGCTTCGGCTGGCTGAGGAAGTCGAGTATGACTCGATGTTCATCTTCAAATATTCAAAGCGGCCCAATACCCCGGCATTGCGGTACGAGGATCAGATTCCGGAAGACGAGAAAACGCGCCGGCTTACGACGCTTCAGGAGCGGCAGCGGACGATTCAGTTGCGCCGCAACGCAGGCTACGTCGGCAGAACCCAAGAAGTGTTAATAGAGGGCTATAACCGGGCCACGGGACAGTGGATTGGCCGCACCTCGCAGCACAAAACGCTCAATTTCACCAATCCCGGTTTGCCCGCGCCCACCCCTGACTATACCCTGGTTGGGCAGTATTTGGATGTCGCGATTACGCGAGCAGGTCCGAACAGCCTGGCCGGCGAGCGGCAATCGGAACCGCGCGCGTAAGCAAGCGGATAGGTAATTTCAGTTCGGCAAAGGAGGCGGATATGGAAATAGAAATGAAGATACGGGGTCTCATGATGGACCCGATGACCAACATGCCGATCGTTGTTTTGAAAGATGTGGGAGGCGATTCGGTCCTGCCGATCTGGGTGGGTATTTACGAAGCGAACGCGATTGCGCTGGAGATCGAACGGGTTGCGACGCCGCGGCCGATGACCCACGATCTGATCAAGGTCTTGCTGATGGGCCTGGATACCACCGTCCAAAAAGTGGTGGTCAGCGAATTGAAAGACGACACGTTTTTCGCTCTCATTTGGCTGGAGCATCAAGGCAAGATCATCAGCGTCGATTCGCGCCCGAGCGATGCGCTCGCGCTGGCCTTGCGCCACGACTGCCCCATCTACGTAGAGGACAAGGTGCTTCAATTGTCCCGCAACTCCGGGAAAGCTTCTGAGCAGGTCAACAACGAAGAACTGCGCAAGTGGCTCGAGAACCTGAACGACGAAGATCTCGGCCGCTACAAAATGTGACACCATCCTTCCCTGACGGTCGGGGTTCCCGAACAGAACCGCGACCGTCAGGGAGCGCGGTCTACCGCCGCCGCCTGTGGTGCCGCGTGGCGGGCTTCTTGGTCACGATGATGCCCGGAAGCTCCGGGTCCTTAAAGGTCAGCATGTAGGGTTTCGCTGTATAGGAGTCCACGACGCCGGAAAACTGGATCTGGCTGCCGACCTGGATTTTGCTCAGCTCATCCGGCGTGAGCGGCTTGGTGAACGTGAGCGTGGCGTCGGGCGTCTTCGCGTCTTCCACCCCCAGCACCACTTGATTCGGGTCGACCGAGATCACGGTTCCGCTGAAGGTATTCACGCTCATGGCGCCCCCAGGGACGTCAACACCCTTGACGCTGGCGTTGAAATAGGTATCGCCCTGCGTTTCCAAGCTCTGCTTGATCCCGTACCAGAGCTTGAACGCCGGATCGGACTGGATTCTCGCATTCAGCGACGCCGCTGCCTTGTTCGCGATCTGAGTGGCGCTCACGATACTGAATCCGGAGGGCGGCAGCGCGCTGGTTTTCGCCTGCGCCAGAACCTGGCTGGCCCCGTCGGAACTTCCGTGGTAGTCGCTGTAGGCCTTGTTAAAAAAATCCGTCAATTGCGTGCGGCTGGCCGCCGAAAGCGCCGGTCCGGGGCCGCTGTACTGAGCGGCGCGCGCATACTCGAACAGCGCTTCGGGAAACTTCTTATCGTTGTAAAGCATCTTCGCGTAGAGCGCGGAAATCGTGCCCTGGTTCGGATTCACTTGCAGGCTCTTTTGATATTGAGTCTCGGCTTCGGCGTTGTCTTTGCTCTGCAAAGCCGCCCAAGCGAGCGCGTTGTGTCCGATCGCCTGCACCTGCACTTTTTCCTTCTCCCACTGCGCCGCCGATACATTCCCTTTCTTTTTATTCGCCGCAAACACAGTATCCGCCTCCTTGAGCACTGCGTTTGCCGACGTTTTCACCTGCGCCGGTAGTTGCGGTGTGAGGGGGACCTGGGGACCATATAGCGCAACGTAATAATTTGCCAGGAAGGCGTTCGGGTCCAGCTTGAGCCGCGCTTCGGATTTCTGGATCAGCGGCGGGCGCTGGGAAGCATCCTTTTGCGCAAGCTGGGCGTAGGTCGTCACGAAATATCTCAGCCGGTCTTCCTTGAAATCGCTAGTCGGGTACTTGTCCTTCCAGGTATTCAGAAGCTGGAGCCGCTGCTGCGGATCGGTCGTCTTGGTGACCTTCAAATACAGCTCGTACTCGGCACGGTCTTTGTAATGCTTCGCCTTCTTCTGGCCCTGCTGTGCCGCCGCGGCGGAACTCTGCTGCGCAATCGCGGGCACGGCCATCAATCCAGTCAAAAAAAGAGCGAAGCCGGCCGCGGTCGCCGCCGGCCTGCCTGCTTTCAAAATAGGAATTTCCACAGCATCCTCCCTGTCACGAATCTACGTTCTCAATATACGTTCTCAATATTAGTATTTTGGAGGCGGATTTTATTGGGCCGCTGCACCCGCCGACGCATACCAATCGCGTATCGACGCACTATACAGATATTGGGTACGCAAAGCCGGAGTATAGCGAAACCGCTCCGCGGCCTGCAACCCTTTCTATTACTTTAGATGCCCGCCTTGGCCAACTTGTTCCCCAGACAGCGCGGGGCATCGCCTCCAAACTCTGTTAAATGTTCCTCATGTTATCATCCACCTTTCCATGCGCCTTGCCGATCTGGCAGTGATGGCTGCGTATCTGGTGTTGATCACCTGGTTCGGAGCGCGGTTCAGGGAAACGCAAAAATCGCTGAAGGACTACTTCCTCGGCGGGCGCGGCGCACCTTGGTGGGCCATTGCGTTTTCCATCGTTTCGGGCGAAACCAGCACCCTTACCGTGATCGGGACCCCCGCGCTTTCCTTTGGCGGAAATTTCACCTTCCTGCAGTTGGTCTTCGGCTATCTTCTCGGCCGCATCGTCATCGCCGTTCTGTTTCTGCCGCAATATTTTCGCGGCGAAATGTTCACCGCCTA
>JBOGMI010000099.1:0-5663 GCA_050746645.1 Bryobacteraceae bacterium
CTTATAGAACGCCTATAAGGATCATCGCAGGGCTCTTACAGAATGTCAATAGGAAATCATGGACTGGATCGCTGCGCAAGCAGATTCTAAGCCACTCTCCGCGGCTACTTGAGTGCCGATGTGGGCCGCACGTGCGGCAAAATTCGGATTCTCTATCAGCACCTTCAATGCGGCTGTTGCCGTCTCGACTGAGTAGTTCGCTCGCCGGACATGAAGTCCTACACCCAAGCGCTCGACCCGGGCTGCATTATCGGGCTGGTCCCAGCCGTAAGGAACCACCAACATCGGACGCCCGGATCGAAGCGCCTCGCCAGTCGTCCCGGAACCGCCCTGATGCACATTCACCAGCGCGCGCGGAAATATTTGCGAATAGGCTGCATAGGGAAGCGCTAAAGAATCCGACGCAAGATCTTCAGGAACTGTTTTGGCGCCCAGGAGTACCGCCCGCTTGCCCAAGCGATTCGCCGCCCTCGCGCTTACAGAATAGAAATCGCCTGGGTTGTGTACCGCCGTCGATCCCTGCGTGAAAACGATAGGGGCATCGCCGGCTGCGAGAAAATTCGATAACCGGGAAGAAATGCTTGTCTCTGCTGTGGGATCGCTGAAATGAACAAAGCCCGGCTGCTGTGTTTGCGACGGCCAATCCGGTTGCGGCTCGGCCAACCAGCGCGAAAAAAGCGCGAGCACGAGATGAGGGGAAAACTTGTCGCGAAAAATCGGGTCGCATTGCAAACGCAGACCTTCTCTTCGCCGAAGATCGCGGACTGGATTCGACCAGTGCCGAACGGACAACCGGGCCAGGTTCAGTCCGGCCCTATAGATGGGCGCACCTAGTCTTCGTAAATGGATCAGGCTCGGGATATTGACCATGACCGACGGATCGCAGGAAGAAAAGAGGGAGAACGGGGACAAAATGATGGATATCCAGCGCAATGCGAGCTTCTCTGCAACGAGCGGAGCGGCGTACACAAGTTCGCCTGCAACCAGAAGATCGGCTTCGCGTGCGGCGGAAAGGAGATCGTCGTAGGTGCCGTTCAGTTCCGGCAGCATCAGGTTCCGGTACAGTACTTCGGGACCTTTTTTCAGATCCTCGCATTGGCGGATAAGATTGGGATCGCCCGGATCCCAGTCCGGACGCATGGGAGTGAATCGGATGCAGAGCGCTTCTACCTTTGATCTGTAATACGGAGTGGACGCAATCGTCACGCGATGGCCGCGCCGGCGCAGTTCCAACGCCAACGCGAGACACGGATAAAGATCTCCCAGCGATCCGATGGTCGCAATCAATATCCGCTTCGGCACGTTTGGGATTATACCGGGCAGCGGAATTGGCCCAAGGATTAGAGTAAGAGAGGAGATCGTCCATGGCAACCACCCAACTGGTGAGCGTCGAAGAGTATCTGCACTCGACCTACGAATACGACGCGGAATACGTAGAAGGAAGGATTGTCCACCGCCCTTTGCCGAAAAAGCGCCATAGCAAGACACAAAGATATCTGCTTCGCACGCTCGATGATATAGGCCGCTCAATTGGATTTGAGGTTTGGCCGGAGCAGCGCATACGAACGCGCTGGGATCCGGCTCGCTTCCGCGTGCCCGATGTGTGTATGACCCGGGGCGAACCCGACGAAGAGGTCTTTACGGCGCCCCCCTTCCTGTGCGTCGAAATTCTCTCGCCGGATGACACCGCTGTCGAGCTTTTGAGAAAAGTGGAAGAGTACCTCGCGTTCGGCGTGGAGTATGTCTGGATCATCGATCCAAGCTCTCGTGGCGGGGAGATCCACTCTCGCGATGCCGTCCGGCGGGTCGAAGACGGCGTTTTTCGCGCCGGCGAGATTGAAGCCGACCTGCGGAAGATGGATTGAGCTCTACCTTACCCGGCAAATCCGCTCAATCGACCGCGCTTTGCCTGTGCTTTCGTCCGCATCGATCACGACACCGTGCAGCTCGATGCCACGCTTGGCGGCTTCCATTCTGCCGGTCAGGCCTGTAAGAAACCGCCGCACGACCATCTCTTTTTCGACACCGATCACGGAATCATATGGGCCCGTCATACCGGAATCGGTCTGATAAGCCGTTCCTCCGGGAAGCACGCGCGTGTCGGAGGTCGGGATATGTGTGTGCGTGCCGATCATTGCCGTAGCACGGCCATCGAGATACCAGCCCATCGCTACTTTCTCACTCGTAAGCTCGGCATGAAAATCGACGAAGCGAATCTTGATGGCGGTGTCAATCTGCGCCAGCAATTCGTCGGCTTTCCGGAACGGGCAATCGATATTCGCCATATATGCCCGCCCTTGCAGGTTCAGCACCGCATACGGTTGGGTATTGCGCGCCCTGCCGATATAGACCCCGGTTCCGGGCACGCCGGCGGGATAGTTCGCCGGACGCAAGAGCCGCGGCTGCTGCGCCAGATAATCGTGGATCTCGCGCTTGTCGAAGCTGTGATTGCCGCCCGTCAGCACGTCCAATCCCAGGCCAAGCAGCTCCTCCGCGATGAGCGGCGTAATGCCGAAGCCGCCAGCGCTGTTCTCGGCGTTGGCGATCGCGAGATCGATTTGGTATTCCGCGATGAGGCTATCGAGGTTTTCGGCGACAATGCCGCGGCCACCCGAGGCGAAGATATCGCCGATAAACAGAATGCGCATTCAGCAGGGAAAAGAAAGGAAAAGCGTTTCCTGCGAGAGCTTCCGCCTTGGCCCCCGTCATTGACCCCAAAGATGATTCCAGGGGGGAATCCTCCGAGCGCCTTTAGGCTTCTCCGTTGCGCCGAAGCGCCCGGAGCTTGCACACCAGCTCTTCATTCGAGCCGGACTCCATGACATTGACTATCGGATCAATTATTGAGAGACCAAGAGACGCTCTCGCGGGAAACGCTACAGATTCAGAATAGCAAACGGCCAAAATCTCTCAATTTTCGGCGTTTTGCAGCACTTCCGCGATCTCATTCCGGGAAATGGCCCCGTCTTTAATGACGCACCAGTCCGGCTCCGTGATATCGATCGTGGTCGCTCCCGGTCCCGTGCACAGTCCGCCGTCGAGCACCAGGTCTACGCGGCCATCCAGCGCGGCAAACAGGTCGATGCCGCTCGGAATCGTAGGCTCGCCCGAGAGATTGGCGCTGGTCGCAATCAGCGCATGGCCGATTTTGTCGATGAGTGCGTTCAGCACCTTCGATTGCGCCTGCCGCATCGCGAGCCTTCCCGTATTGCCGGTCACCTTCAACGGCACCTTGGCCGCCGCCGGAACGATGATCGTCAACGGTCCCGGCCAGAAGCGCCGCGCCAGTAGAAAAAACCGGCTGCTCAGGTCTTTCGCCAGATCCTCCGCCATCAATGTATCGGAAACCGCCAGCGGCAGCGAACGAACCGTCTCGCGGCCCTTGGCGGCAAATACGCGCCCCACCGCCGCCAGATTAAATGGATCGGCGACCAGCGTGTACAGAGCCTCCGTCGGAACGCCCACAATATGCCCGCGCGCAATCACCTCGGCGGCGCGCTCGATGGCGCCCCGGTAAGGCTGGTCGATGTCTACTTCAATAAGATCCGTCGCCACGTAAGGGAAATCGATTTAGCGCTCGCCCAGCGCCTCGGCAACCTGCACCGCCATCTCGTAACGGCCGAAAGGAGCGCTCAATTGCACCCCGCGCACCATGGGCCGGACGCGCATCGCCATCTCTTGCGCGATCGCGATGCCCTCGGCCCGGGCCTTCTCCGCGCTGTCGGCGCACCGCATCCGTTCCATATATTCGGAGGGCACCGGCACGCGCAGTTCGTTCACCATGAATTCGGCATTGCGATAGCTGGTCAGCGGCCAGATCCCCGCAATCAGCGGCAGCCCGTATTGTTCCGTTTGCTGCAAAAACGCTTCGAGCAGGTTCAGATCGAAAACCGGCTGCGTCACCACGTATTCGCCGCCGGCCTCCACCTTCCAGGCAAACCTGCGATACTCTTCGTCCAGATTCAGCGCGCCCGGATTCGCACCCATGCCGATCAGCAGCGCTGTTTGCGATCCCATGGGATTGCCGCCGATATCGAGCCCCTGATTCAGATTGTTGGCGATGTTCACCAATCCGATCGAATCCACGTCGAACACGGCCGTTGCGTCCGGATACGTGCCCATGCGCGGCGGATCGCCCGTGATGCAAATCAGATTGCGCACCCCCATCGCGTGCGCCCCCAGCAGCTCCGACTGAATGCCCAGGATGTTGCGGTCGCGGCAGCAGAAGTGCAGCACCGCTTCGATGCCCGCGTGCTGCTGAATCATTCGGCAGGTCACCTGCGCGCTCAGCCGCGCGCTCGCACGCGGGCCGTCCGGCACGTTGATGCAATCGATGCCGTGCTCGCGGCACAGTTGTGCCCCGGCGATCTCCTTGGATGCATCCACCCCGCGCGGCGGCAAAATCTCGACAAATGCGACGAATTTGCCCGCCGCCAGTTTCGCGCCCAGCTCCGATTTGCTCGCGGCCGGCACCTTCGCGAGCCGCTTCGCTTGCGGCTTCGCTTCCTCCACCACCGTCCCGCTGTGCGTGTGTGCCCGCGCCGGTTGCAGCGAACGCACTTCGCCGCAGATCTGCTTGATGTGCTCCGGCGTCGTGCCGCAACAGCCCCCAATGATCCGCACTCCGGCCTGCAGGAAGCGCCGCGCGTACTGCGCCATGTACTCAGGCGAGCACAGATAAATGTTGCGCCCCTCCACCGTCGCCGGCAGCCCCGCGTTCGGCATCGCACTCAACGGCTTGCGGGTTCGCCCGGCCATCTTCTCGATGGTTTCCAGTACCACTTTCGGACCGGCCGAGCAGTTCACTCCCATCGCGTCCACCGGCAGCTCGTCCAGCGCGCTCGTGAACGTCGCCGTGCTGGTTCCGTCGCGCAAACTGCCGTCGTCGGTTACGGTGAACTGCGCCACCAGCGCTATATCCGGCCCTGCTGCTTCCCGCGCCGCCAGCACCGCCTGCCGCAGCTCGTCCAAAGAGTAAAAAGTTTCGAGCACAATCAGATCGACGCCCGCCGCAACCAGCGCCTCTGCCTGCTCCTGAAAAACTGCCCGCGCTTCGCCCAGCGACATAGGCCCCAGCGGTTCGATCTGGGCGCCGAGCGGTCCCAGCGCTCCTGCGACGAAGGCCCGTTCCCCCGCTGCTTCGCGCGCCAGCCTCACGCCGGCCCGATTGATCGCACCCAGCTTCTCCGCATACCCAAACGCCGCCAAGCGCACGCGATTGGCGCCAAAGGTGTTCGCTTCGACGAAATCCGCGCCCGCTTTCACGTATTCCCGATGAATTTCCCGCACCAGATCCGGCGCCGACAGGTTCAGCTCGTCGAAGCAGCGGTTGATGAAGATGCCCTTAGCGTAGAGCATCGTTCCCATCGCCCCATCGGCAACAAGGATCTTCGAGTCGAGCTTCTGGCGAAACTCGCTAGCGCGCGAGAGAGTGGTCGGTTCGGCGGCGATCATCGGGGCAGGTGGTGCTGAAGGACTTATTTATTTAGGTTACAGCAGGCGAAGCTGCACCTGCCCGCCCGGCATGGCTCCCAGCCTCTCGGCCGCGCTGCGCTGGTTGATGCCGATCTCGATATAGCCGGAACTGCCAAAATACGCAAAGCATTCTCCCGGCGCCGCCAGGCCGAAGGCCTTCCGGAAGGCTCGGACTTGGTGTTCGCCGA
>JBOGMI010000100.1:0-7878 GCA_050746645.1 Bryobacteraceae bacterium
TCACTACTGTCCGGCTATAAGTCGAAAAGGCTCAATTGGTTAGCGGAATCGCATGAATTCTCTTGGGAGTCGGATGGCTGAAGTGCCTGTAAAATGGGTGTTTTCTCGAAAAGCGTCACGCTCAAAATCTGTAGAATCTGGTAGAGGCTCGCTTCCAGGCCCAACCGCTTGCGAACGATGGCGACCAGCACGTAAACGGATACGGCGATCCAAATTTGGGTTTTCACGGCGTTCTCGCTGGTGCCATAGAACGCCTTGATTCGCAGGTGTTGCTTGATCCACTTAAAAAACAATTCCACCTGCCATCTGGCCTTATAGATCTGGGCGATAGTAAGCGCCGGGAGCGTAAAGTTGTTAGTCAGGAATTTGAAGCGCTTTCCGGTTTCTATATCGAGATAGCTTACACGGCGCAGTGAGTCTGGATAAGCCTTAGCGGAATCGATGGCGCTCAGGATGACAGTGTGGTCGGAGCGCACACCGGTGGCCTTGTCGACCGGATGGGAGTAGCGCCTCTGCAGAACGACATTGGATTTTGTGCGCACGACGAAGAAGGCAGCGCTGAGTGCAAAGACGTAGAGACGCTCGAAATCCACGTAGCCGCGGTCCATGACGTAGAACGCGCCGGTCTCCGGCAGAATCTCGTCGAGAATATTGACGTCATGCACTTTACCATCGGTAATGCTGATAAATGTGGGTATGTTTCCGTGCAGATCCAGTAGCGTGTGCAGCTTCACGGCGGCTTTGTGCTTCCGGAATTTTGCCCAAGGGAACAGCGAAAGGCACAGGTCGATGGTGGTCGAGTCCAGTGCATACAAGCTCTGATCCAAATCCACGCCGACCGGGTCCGATGCATAAAGCGGTCTCGCGATGCGGATCAGTACTTGCGCAAAGTCGGCGTAAATCCGCCAGTCATGAGCATCGTTGGCGTCGGCCAGCGTGGAGCGGGCTACGCGGCCATGAAACCCCATGTGGTACAGCTTGCTGCCTAAAGAGCGCAGACAGGCCTCTATGTCGCGAAGACTGTCGCGATACGTCAGTTGAGCGAAAGCCATCGCCAGATACTGATCCCAACAAGAAAAGCCTCGCAGTCGTGCATCGCCGCCGTACCGCGCTACGCATTTTTGAAACTCCTTGTTCGGCGCGTGCTCAATCAACTGAGAAAAGATGGTGCGACCGGTGTTCACGCACCATTGTTCCGCAACCCTGGACCGTATTTAAGCTTATAGTTCGAGACTTTTGAGATTCAAATCGTTCCCGAGGTGATTCCTTGTATCGCACTGACTTTAATAAAGTTACGAGGACGACAAATAATTTAGCCGGACAGTAGTGACGGTAAATATATGCTGCGGTGCGAACCGCCACGACTCTCGCCAGACGAGCCATGGGGAAAAGATGCACGGCGAGGCCGTCGGCTTCGACACCTTTTTGGTTTCATTTAGTCTTGATGAAAAATGGACTATTCGCCGGACCGTAGGTTGGATTGATGCTCTTCCCGTGAACGGCAGGTTTTCCGGCAGCGTCGGGCGGTGCAATGGGTGCCACGTCGAAATAGTAACTTTTTTCATCCGGCACGTAACGGAGCGCAACCGAAAACACCGAGCCTAATGCTGCACTAAGGTCCTCGAGCACATCACCCAGGGCCTCTCCATTGGCGCTTAATTCTACCTTTTGAAAAGTCGGCGCAGGAGCGCGAATTACTAACACCGGATAGCCGCTTTGCTTTGAAGCAGCATCAAGAATGAGCTGTAGCGTGTCTCCGACCGTCCGTTCGGCGAGCGGGAATGTTATCGGCACGCTTAACATCGGTACGATATCTTTCATGGAACCACTGGATGATCGTACCTGCGCGGGTACAACCTCAATTCTGTGGGCATGTGGAACCACCTTATACATGCCGGGGTAGCCAGCCTTACTGTAAGCGGCAACGACAGACTTTGCTGCTAAGTACGGTGTCGAATCTGTGTCGGTAAGAGTGACAGAAAGGTCTGAAACTGGACTGACAAGACCCTGTTTTATACCGAGTATGGCAACCACCTTCAGATCTGAATGATTTTCAAGCGGAAGTTCCTCGTAATATATCGGGAATCTGAAGGCCATCTGGACTTGAGAGAGCACAGCTTCTAATGCGCGACCATGGCCTTCAATTGTGACCGGCTTCGCACTAAATGGGTTTGCGGTTTGCGTCTGAGCCCAAAGCTGAGTACATAGGCAGAAAGTCGCAGACAGAAGAAGTGAGAAAATACGCGTATTCCGTAGAGCACGGCCGCCGCACGCTTTTGTCATGAAATGTGTCATAAAATTACTATCCTCAATAAGCGCGCACTGCAGTATAGCCATCCTTTGTTATCAAGACGCTCGTACTGCTGATTGTCCAGGAAAGCGTATGCGTCGCGAACATCTCGTTACTATAACCAGGCATACTGTTCACTATAGTCATAGCCTGTGGAATGACTACACTACAGGGTAGCGCCGAGGCTGGCAGATGGCTTCTGTACCAATCAATCGAAGCAGTCGAAAAACCAAGAGTATCGGCACCATAATCATTTGCACTTCCCCAGCCCCATCCGACATTCCAAACTGATCCTAAAATCTTGGCTCGAGGCGTAGGATTTGCTGATTTGTAAGCGTCTGGCACCGAATCAAAGCAGGAGTCGGTCACAAGGCCATTTGGAGATTCGTATACTTGCCGGCCCTGAAACTTGTTTTGGTTCGGATCGGGAGGGTCATAAGATGTGGTGTCCTGCAAAGATTGCATGAAGTCGAATTGAGTTCGGTAAGGGCTATTCGCCGTACCGCCCCACCCATTAGGGTCAATTCCTGTAAACGGGTACAAAGTTTCCCCAGTCGGCGTAAGAATCAGGTTCGTTTCAATCGCGAGGGGGCCCGATAAATTGCTGCTATTAGTCCAAGTTCCGGTGCCATAATCGTTACCTTTGTTAACAATTACGGCGGGCGGCGGTACATTATGGAACGTCACCAAAGATACAGGTGTATAACCGGAGCAGGTAATGTTAGGTGATGGATTGCTGGCAACCCAAATAAATCCGGTACCGCCTTCACTTGATGTTATGGCTCCCGGATAATAATAGCCCGATGCCGTATATGTAAATACCGGACATGTATATGCATCCGGTGGAGGAGATACGAGTACAGAACCACTTATCGCACCCTGACCACCCATGGGCGCCAAATTTCCCGTCAGAGTCCATTCGGAAGAGCCGTCGATTTCAATCCAGCTTCCACTCACATAGGTAGCCGGTATTTGATCGACGCAAGACGCATACGGGCCGAATGTACAGCCGGGAGATGCCTGCGCGTTGGCTGTACCGAGTGCCAGGCTGGTCAAGCCGAAAACCAGGGATGAAACTATCGATAAGTGCCGAGTGAGCAAGCTTAGATCGAGATCTATAGCCCTGCAGATGCAAAATAAGGTCATTTGCGAAAAGCCGGTCCCTTCAAAATCTCAAGTGCGTGCCAAATGATCTGAGATGAGCGTAAATCAACAGGATCATCGGTCTAGCCGCCGCTTTAAATTAAATATCACACCGCTTCTGGTATTTGCAAGTACTATGTGTGTAATTTATAAGTGCATATAATATTCAGGAATGGTCCGCGCTGGCGTTAAAATTACGAGCAGAAATTGTTAAATGGCAAATTGAATGCGACTAAAACCGTAAGTCACTTGATATCATGAGATCAAAAGGCGGTCGCGGCGAAAAATGCCGGATTCCCCAATCCATGGCAGTCTCAGTTGCGTTCACCCCATGAAGAATCGTTCATTCGCATGGCCGCCGCTATGTGGGCTGATGGGGGCTGAAGGAAATGTGGACGGAGGCAGTAAAATCCGAGAGAAGCAACTTGGAGGAATGACTGTAATATAGATGCCGGCATTCGCTCGTGTGGCCATCCCCGGAATCGCTTATCACGTGACGCAACGCGGCAATTATCGTCAGGACATCTTTGCCACCGACGAGGAACACGGAACCTATTTGGGTTACGTCGCGAGCGCCGCATTGGCCTATCGTTTGGAACTCCACGGTTGGTGCCTGATGACGAATCACGTCCATTGGATCGTCCTGCCGGAACACGAGATGGCCATGGTCCAAGCGTTTCGGCGCGCACACTCGCGGTTTGCGGACTATGTGAAACGAAAGCATAAACGTGCGGCTGGCCACTTATGGCAGGTCCGCTATTATTCCTGCGCGCTTGATGAGGAGCACTACTTCGCCGCATTGCGATACGTGGAGCGTAATCCGCTTCGCGCGGGATTGGTGAGGTCGCCCGCTGTGTATCGCTGGTCGAGCGCCGCCGCACGTTTGGGCCTAGCCCCGGCGCCGCTTTCTCGAAAGAAATCATATGGAAATCCTGAAATGCACATCGACTTTACCCGCGGGCCAACCGGAAATCAACCCGCAATATGACGCTAAAACATATAAGCTATGAGATATGTTGCCTTTTAACCGCTGATTTCTCCTCACATTTGAGTCACGCTTTTTCAAATTTCTTTCCCCTTTAGATCCGGCGCCTTACACCGCCCGCCCTCCTCATCCCACCTGCCAGCCCCCGCACACTCAGTGCAGAAATTGGGGACTGGCTTCGAATTTCCGCACCGCGACGTCCTGAAATCAAGCGAAAGCCACCTTACGGGAAATTCGTTGCCTGTCCCCAATTTCTGGAGCAGACGTGGGGTCAGCCTTTCGAGGCTGCCGCGCCCTTGCCAGGGCGCGCCCCGGCGTCTGGATCAAACACATGGCAACTGGCAAACAGATCGCGGCCAATCGCCGCAACGCTCAGAAATCCTGTGGCCCCAAGTCCGCCGAGACCAAGGCCAAAGTCTCGCAGAATGGCGTCAAGCACGGCCTCTGCGCCCAATTCCGTGTCCTCAAAGAATTCGAAAATTAGGAAGACTACGACGCTCTCCTAAACCAGCTCATGGAAGACGAACAACCGGTCGGCCAGGCCGAAATCGAGTTGGTCGTCAAAATGGCCGAACACACCTGGCTGGCCAATCGCGCCCTGCGCCTACAGAACCTCTGCTTTTCGCTTGACCCGAAAACTCCCGAGCAGGCCAAAAACGGTGAGACCCCCGTCGGCATCGAGGTGAAACCCCTGGAACTTTACGTCCGCTATCACGCCGCGCAGGACCGCGCCTACCAACGCGCCTCCGCCGAGTTCCAGAAACGCAAGAAAGCACGGCAGTTAGGCGAAATTGGCTTTGCTTCGCAAAAACGCGCCGAGGCCGAGGAATCCCGCAAAGCCGAAAAGCACGCCGTCCAGGTAGCAACCGCCAAACTGCGCAAACAGCGCGAAGAAATGAAGCTTGGCGACGCCATCGCCAAAATGCTGCCCCCTGATTTCGACATTTCTTCTCTCGATCAGGCCTTTTCCGCCGCTTCGTACCCGGCAAGTGCGGCAGGCCAATCGCCCAATGCCGCTTAGATAACCCGCGCTCACGAAACCCGCCCCATCAGCCGATTAGGAAGTACGGGTAAAGCAGTACCGGTCTATTTATGCAAGCCGCAGCGCTACAGGAGTGGAATCGACGCGAGGCCAAGAGCCGGACACGGCTCTTGCGGCTGTTTCCGTCGCTGACGGATTTCGCGTTTCTCTTTCCGCTGGCAATCATCTTCGGCTTCTTGAAGGGCAGCGGCATGCTCTTTTCCGATGGCGATACCGGGTGGCATATCCGCACCGGCCAATGGATTCTCGCCCACGGCACTGTGCCCAAATTCGATCTTTTTTCCTATACCAAGCCGCACCAGCATTGGTTCGCCTGGGAATGGGGCTGGGACACGATTTTCGGCGGAATCGATCGGGTTGCCGGTCTGGCCGGAGTGGCGTTTGTAACGATTGTTCTGCTCTGCCTCGTCTCGGCAATTTTGTTCCGGCTCATCCGGCGGCAGTGCGAGAACGACCTGGCGGCACTTGCGTTTACCGGACTAGCCATGCTGGTCTCCACCATGCACTGGCTGGCACGGCCGCACCTGGTGTCCTGGCTGTTCGCTCTGATTTTCTTGCACGTGGTGGCGCGAGCCGAAGCGGGCAACCGGCGCCTGCTGTGGTCGCTGCCGGTGCTGACGATCGCCTGGACCAATCTGCACGGCGCATTTCTTGTGGGCATCCTCATTCTGATGGCGAGCGCCATCGGCAGGGCGATCAAGGGGCTTAGTTTTGCCAAACGTGCTCCCTGGCGGGCCATCTGCGCGAGCGCGGCGCCTTATCTTTGGTGCGCCCTTGGATGCCTCGCGGCGACCTTCGTCAATCCCTACGGCTGGCGCTTGCACCGCCACCTGCTGAGCTATCTCTTCGATTCCAAACTGCTGAACCATATCTCCGAATTCCAGTCGCCTAATTTTCACAATCCGTCGATGATCTTTTTCGAAATTCTCCTGCTGCTGGGTATCCCGTCGGTTGTGTGGTGCTGGCGCAGCAAGCGTTACGCGGCGGCGATCCTGATCGTGGCCTGGGCGCATCTGGCGCTGGTTTCGGCGCGCAATATGCCGTTCTTCGCGTTTTTCGCCGCGCCCTGGGTGGCCGCGATGGTCTGCGATTGGGCGCGGCCGCTCAAAGGAAAAGCAGCCGACACGCTGCGCGAGATTTCCCGCGAACTGCGTCCGATGGAGCGCGTGGGACGGGTTTATCTGGTTTCCGGCCTGGCCGTGTTTGTGGTCGCCTGCGGGTTTCTGTTCCATTTCCCGAAGTTCAATGCGCGTTTTTCTCCCAAGCATTTTCCGGTGGCGGCGGTTCCGGCGCTGGAGGCGGCGCACGTATCGCACCTGTTTACGACCGATCAGTGGAGCGATTACCTGATTTACCGGCTGTATCCCTCGATCCGAGTCTTCATGGACGGCAGAAGTGATTTCTACGGCCCAGCGTTCATGACGCGTTATCTGCATTTGCTCCATGCACGCTACAACTGGCAGACCGAATTGCGCCACTTCGGAGTAGACGCGGTGCTCGTATCGCCGAAGTGCGCGCTGGCAACCGTTCTGAAAGAAGCCTCCGGGTGGCAGGTGCTCTACGACGATGGTTCGGCGATTCTGTTCCGGCGCGCTGGGTCGCTTGAGGGTTCGCCGCGATATCGAAACCGAGCCGGAAGCGTGAGCGACCCAGCGCCAACAACGACATTTCAGGCTGAGAGGAGCTTGCAAACCGGCAGGCCGACCTCCAAATTCACCGTTAATTACAAAAGGAGTAATTCATGAGTATTGCATTGTTACAGCAGTTTTGGCAGGCGGAGGACGGTCAGGATCTGATCGAATACTCGCTCCTGCTGGCCTTGATCGCGCTGGTAGCGGTCACGATGCTCACCAGCATGGGAAGTGCTGTCAAGAGCATCTTTACCAGCATCAATACCACGCTCAACGGCGCCGCCATTAACGCCGGCGGCTAATCCCTAGAAGCGACAAGTTGGAAGAAGCCGCAAACCCAACCCGGCTTGCGGCTCTCTCCTTAATTCCATGAACAGACGTCTCATCACTGTTTTTGCCTTCGCGCTGCTGGTGGCGGGCGCGACGAGTTTTTTGGTGTACCGCCTGCTTCTGGCGCATGTCTCCGCGCCGGTTCACGCGCTGGCGCCGAACAAGCTGCTGGTGGCGGCGCACGATCTCGAGGTCGGCGCGCTCATTAAGGCCGGCGATGTGCGCCAGATCGACTGGCCCGGCCCCATTCCGGGCGACGCCATTACCAAACGCGAGGATGTGGTGAGCCGCGGCGTGGTCGAGCCGGTCTACCAGGGCGAGCCGTTCTTCGCCGGCAGTCTCGCCCCCAAAGGAGCGGGTGCGGGCCTCGCTTCGACCATCCCCATCGGCATGCGCGCGGTCGCACTGCGCGTGGACGATGTGGTGGGCTTGGCGGGTTTCGTGCTGCCCGGCATGC
>JBOGMI010000101.1:0-12009 GCA_050746645.1 Bryobacteraceae bacterium
CAACACTGTTCCTCGAGTCCGCCATGAGCGACGTCTTGAGTATCGTGGTGACGATCGGGCTGATCGATGGCTACGGCACTGGAAGAATCCATGTTGGTTCGATCCTCGAACGGATTATCGGCAGCATCGCGATTGCCGTGCTGGCCGGCCTGGTGTGCGCATTCGCCTGGTCCGCTTTGCTGCGCCGCGTCCGGCGATTGGAAAACTCGATGTTCACGACGCCGGCCTTTGTCTTCGTTCTCTTTGGCGTGGTGGAGCTTCTCGGCTTCAGCGGCTACATCGCCGCCGCGGCTTTCGGAGCCGTGCTCGGCAATATCGAAACCTTCCAGAAGGGCTACTGGATGAACGCCTTCCTGCCCGACGAGCCGATCACGCTAAACGAGCCGGAACGCGTATTCCTGGGCGAAGCGGTTTTTCTGCTGAAAACTTTCTTCTTTGTTTACGTGGGCGTTTCGATGCAGTTCACGAGCTTGCCGATTGGCTATATCGCTCTGATATTGACCGCGATCATTTTCGCCATCCGGATTCCGGCCGCCTGGATCGGGCTCGATCCCAGCACGCCGGTACACGATGCCGCCTTTGTCGCCACCATGACGCCCAAAGGTCTGGCGGCGGTGGTGCTCGCCTCCATCCCGCTGCAAAGGCATTTGGCGGACGGCGCCCTGCTGCAATCCTTGACTTACTGGCTCGTCTTTCTGAGCATCGTGTTCACGTCCATTTTGAGTTTTCTCATCGAACGCACGCCGGTGGTGCGAGGGTACTGCCTGCTGCTTCGTTCACGCTTCGGGCGTGCTGCCGCCCCTTGCCCGGCGCCGGTTCCCACGCTGGAACCTTAATGCTGAAACCGAGCCGGGAGCGTAAGCGACCTCAGTTCGGAATTTGCCCGCAAACCTCGCTGACGCTCGGGACTCGGTTTCGGCATTGGGTCAAGCACTCTCGGTGGCAGGCACTGCCATCGGTTCGCTCGCAGGCTCCTCAGGAGCCGCAAACGCCTTCAGCTCCAATTCGGCTTCGGCCAGCGTGGTCGCCACCGCGTCCGAACAGACCGGCCCTCACCGCTCCCTGACCTTTTCGGCAGGCACCGTCGACCTCCAGAGACCGAGAACCAGTTTGGCGTCCGGGCGCAGCTTGCGAACTTGGCGGCAGACCGTCCGCGCGTGGATCAGAGCGAATGGAGGGAGCGCCGAAACGACGATGATGCCGGCGCGGGATTCGCGGATGCGCGCCATGCGTTCTTCGCCCAGTTCGGTGGGCAGCAGTTCGGTGTTGTAGCCATTGCTTCGTGCAATTTGGACCAGCATCAGGGCAACCAACTCGTCGCCTTCGCTTCTGGCGGGCAGGCATAGCATGGAGAGGTTCCGATCGGCGGCCGGCTTCTCCGGTTCCTCTTCTTCTTCTTTGGTCGCACGTGCGCCGAGATCTTCGACGAGTTCCCGTGCGTTCTGATAGATAAAGCGCACGCGTTCGTCCTCGATGCGGTGCTGCTGCCGATCATGGCGGGTCATTTGCAGCGCCGGAATCACCACCGAATCGTAAACTTCGATCAGCGGCTTCCCTTTATAAAACTCTTCGACTACCTCCTCGGCTTCATCTTCGTCCATAGCCAGCAGCCGCTGGTAGTAATGCAAATCGGGCGACAGCACCGGCTCGTCGCCGAGCAGCACGTAGAGGAATTCGAGCGGCGGAATATGGCGGCCAAGGACCGCCAGGCATACCGTGAGCGGGGTTGACAGGATCAGCCCAATGGGCCCCCAGAGCAGGGTCCAAAATGCCGCCGAGAGCAGAATCGCCAGCGAAGAGATTCCTGTCCGCGTAGCGTAGAGCCAGGGTTCGATCAGTCCGGATGTGATCAACTCAATCGCCGCGAAAATCCCCAAAACGATCAGCGGCCGCTCCCAGCCGTCGAAGACCGCCAGAGACAGCAGAAACGGGCAGCCACCGGCAACCCAGGTGCCGACATACGGAATGAAGCGCATCATAGCGCCGAAGACGCCCCAGAACGCGGCGTACGGCACGCCCATAAAGTACAGCCCGACCCCGAGCAGTATTCCAAAGCTTCCGTTCACGGCGGACTGCGTGAGCAGGTAGCGGCTGACGCGCTTGGCCGCGTCGTCCACGGCGGTCGTCATCATCACTAAACGGCCCTCTCCAAAAAGCCGAAATGCCCGGTTTCGGATCTGGCTGCGGTTGATCAGCATGAACAGCGTCAGCACGATCACCGCGGCGACCTCCGCGGCCACGCGCGCCAGTGAAGGGCCGACGATCCCAAGTGAGCCCAAAACGCCCGTATGCTGGGGGTGGACGATCTGTACCGGGACCGGAGCCTCGGCCGGTTCACCCACCGCGCGCCGCCGGACAGTGTTCCGCCGGGATTTCGCGCTGGAGCCGTTGGACGTGATTTCGGTTTTGAGGTGCTCGATCGTGGAAGCCGCCTTCATGACGCCGGAATGGTGAGGGCTCCCAAAGACGCGCAGTTTTTCTTGAATATTTCTTCGATAGTGCGGCAACTGCTCGACAATCTGGGTAAATTGCTGCGTGCCCATCCACACCAGCCCTCCGGCGATGGAGAACGCGATCACCATCACGATCAAAACCGACGGCACGCGCCCAAACCGCAGCTTTTCGAGCAGGGTTACCGCTGGTGTCAAGAGAAAGCTGAAGAGGAGCGCCAGCGCAAACGGGATCAGCAATTCTTTAAAGAAGTAGAGCGCGCCAATCGCAATGACGCCGGCCAGGATCGGCAGTACGGAGGAGCTACTTGGCCCGCGGCTGGTTCTGACGGTGTATCCGGGCATGTTCAGATCTTATTTGAAACCAGCTTGATTCAACATAGGGAGCATGTACGTTTTGCTCCTGGTTGCCGCATCTGCAATGTTCGCATTTGGCGGATTATTCATGAAGTATTCGCACGGCTTGACGCGCGCCGCGCCGAGCGTCGGTCTGTTTTTGCTTTTCTGCGCGGGCGCGGCCTGCCAGGCGATCGCCATGAAGCGTGCCGAAATGAGCGTGGCGTACCTCTTCGTTCTGGGGCTGGAGGCGGTCGCCGCGGTTCTGCTCAGCGTAACGATACTCGGCGAGCATGTAAACATTCAGAAGGGCTGTGCGATTGTGCTCATTATGGTCGGCATTGTACTGCTCGACCGCGCTTGATGTCTGCCTTATAGACGCAGGCGGGTGCGCTGCCATTTCCAAAAGCGCCGGACATATAGCCCGAGATTAAACGCACAAACCGCCACCCCTATCCAGACCAACAGCATTACCGGCAGGTTGGGATACACGATCGCGTCGAGGTAGTGGACGATGAAGCTGCCTTGAATCGGCTGGAGGCCCGCGCGAAATTCCAAATATCCCTCCAGGAGCGTCAAGGGACATGGCCAGGGGCCCACTTCGACGATAATCCCCCAGGCCAAAGATGCCAGATGGAAGCCGGTGAGGAAACGCCGGCCGCGCGTGACGAAGGCGCCGAAAATGGTCCACAGAATCCAGGCGAGATGGATGCAGAGGACGGCGGCCGCGGCAGCCGCGAACGGGTTCAACCCTGGGGCACTCCCGCTTTGCAAAACACTTCGAGCGAGGTGACCAGACCCAGCTTGGCAGCCTGCTCCGGGGTCATCATCTTGAGGAAGTCAGCGAAGACTTCCACGCTGAGCGCATCGCGATAGCCGATTTTTTGGAGCGCGTGCAAAAAGCCGGTCAGATCGATCACGCCCTGTCCCGGCATAAGCCGCTCATTGTCGCGCGCCTGCGCCGGCGCCACGTTCGGCGCATCGTTGAAGTGAATCTGGACGATTCGTTCGCGGCCGGTACGAATAATGTCTTCGGTTGTTGCTCCCGCCCAATGCCAATGCCAGGTATCGACCAGCAGGCCGACGTTCGGACCGCATTCTTTCGCAAAGGCAAGCATGTCCATCATGCGCCAGATAAATTCATATTTGTAGCGCGTGCGGAACTCCAGTGGGCCGAGAAATTCCAAGCCGAGGCGCACGCCCGAGCGCGCCATAATACGCGCGCATTCGCTGAAGCGGCGTTTGTAAAGCCGCCGCAGCTCGTCTTTGGGCGTGTCGCTCGACGACATGATGTAGGTCACCATGCGCGGGCAGTTGATCGCCGCGGCGAAGGGTGCGGATGCTTCGAGGCCCTGCAGTCCGGCTTTAAACGTCGCTTCGTCTTTGCGAAATTCGACGGGAAAATTGATCGCCGCCGGCCGCAGGTTCAGTTTCCGCAGCAGGCGGTTCGTCGCGTCAGCGCCCGCTTTCATGGCAGGCTTGAGCATCACGTCGGTACCGGGAAACCCGACCTTGGCGGCGAGTTCGGGGAACTGAGGCCAGCCGACGCGGCCGGAGACCAGAACACTGTTTAAAGCCAGAAACATGTTCCGGTCCGAGGCGGCTTGGAGTAAGGCGGGCAGGGCGGGAGTGCCCGCGAGAATCTTGCATGCGTTGCGTCGTGTCATGCTGAAACCGAGCCCCGAGTGTTGGGCTGGCAAACAGAACCCCGACCGTTAGGGAGGGGACTGGCGCAGTACACTCGCGGCGCACCTGGCCGCACCCCTCCCTCACGGTCGGGGTTCTGTCGCATTTCGGCTAACTGGATAGTATTTGTGTTTGGCATTATTCGAGAGCCTTCGAGGTGCAAGTAAGTCCGGAAAAATAATGCGGCCCGAAGATCCGCGCATTTTTCGAATCGAGCGCAAACTTTACCGCTGCCGGATGCCCCGCAATGGTGGTTACACCTGCCGAAGTGCGGTAGACCCATTGGATTTGAAGCTCGGAGCCGGAGGAGTGCAAACGGTCGCCGGTGTCGAGGAAATGCCAGAGAGCCCAGGGGCCGCTGGTCTGCGCGATTTGCATGTCAGGCCCTCCGAAGCTGACGGCCAGGAGGACACCCGGCACGTTTCCGGGCCAGTTGAAGCTTTGCGATTTGGCGCCGCCGTCCAGCTTGGTGCTGAGCGTCTGGCCGTCGATGGTAAGGGTGACGTGCTGGACATCGGGAGAGGTGAGCGGCTGCATGGTGAACGCGAAGCTGGGCTGCCCGGCGCCTGCTTTGTAGAAAGCCTCCGACATGGCGGCGGAGCGGTTGAAGAAATTCAGAAATGCTCGCCTAACTTTGAGTTGCTGGCCAGGCGCGGGAACGTATGTGCCGTTGCCGCGCAGAACCAGATACTTGTTCAAGCCGCTGTTGTAAAGCTGCCAGAGCTTTCCTGTCTTGGGCTGCAGGAAAGCGTTCACTTGTTGCAAAGTTGCATCGGTAGTGGCGCGCGGATTGAACGGATATTCCTTGAGCATGGGCGCAATGGCGGCGCAGGTTCCCGCGGCGGCCGCATTGATCGGTCCCGCCGCGGCATACTTTACAGCGCCGGCCAGCAGCGGCGGCACGCGATCGATCGGCTCGCGGAGAATCTCGCTGGTCTTGCTCAGAATCCCGGATTTCGCGTCCGCCCGGTCGTTGGCGAAATTGAGCGCCAGCGTGCGCACCGCGTTTTCCGCCTGCGTTGCGGCTGTATTGGCCGCATTCATATTGTTCGGGTCGGGCGGCGAACCGATCGCTCCGAGCGAACTGGAAAGCCCGATCAGATTCTGCATATAAGCTTTGTTGGAGGCGCCGACCAGCTTGGTGGAACAACCCTGCGGGGTGACGAACTGAACCGGCTGAAACGCTGCCGCCACTTCCTTATCCGCGACCGACGTGTTCTCAGAGGCGACGCACAGCACCTCGAGCAGCGGTGATTGCGGGCTGCTGATGCGCGCCAGCTTTGCCGCGGCATCGGAAACGCTTCGATAATGCACCACCGCGGTGGCTTTCAAATAATCGCGCCAGGTGTTTTGAAATTCCTGTTGATAGCGCTGGGTCAAATCTTGCGTCAGCTTTTGCTTGTCGTAGGCGGCGAACGCTTGTTTGCCCAGCACCCACTCTTCTCCGGCGAAATAGCGGTCCGGGTCTTTCAGTTCTTTAAAGAACGCCGCGTAGCCGTCTTTGGTGAACGCCGGATCCACGCGATAGCGATTAATCACGGTGGCCGACGAGCCTGGGAAATCGGTATTGAAGACGATCGGCGCTTGTCCCTTTCCCGCCGCGAGCAACATCGCCTGATAGATGCGCTCTTCCTGGGCGAATTTCTTAAGATAGGCTCGCGCGTTCTCGACGGCCGTGGAATCGGGCGTGGCGAAACTTGGATACGGATTCATTTTCGCCAAACCGGCGGCGTAAAACTCGAAATTCTCCCGCGCCAGATCCTGCTGCTTCCGGCTCGCCTTCTGCCCCTTCTGCCAGTGCTCCAGAAGCACCGGGATCAGAAACTCCGGCGTGCTCTTTTCGTGGTGATCCGTCGTGATGAGGTACGTTTTCAGCGCATCGTAGACATAGCGGTAGCCCTGCGCCTTGGCATTTTGCGGATTCGTGCAGAGCGCGGTGAGATCCTGCTGCGTGGGGCCGAGCAGCAGGCGCCGGAAGAGAGCGTAATAGGTGCGGCTGAGCGGTTTGCGAATCCGGCTTCCGGTGTATAGGAAAGCGTCGTAGCTCATGGGTTCGCCGTTGGCGGCGTAGCGGTCGAGAACCGCGAGTGTATCCTTCACGCGCGTGAGGCGAGTGAGCGCATCGGCCGAGGCGAGTTGCCCAGCCTGCAGGTTTGCGGATGGAATTGCACGCGCGGCTTCAATCGCCTGCGCCACCAGCGCCCGGTTGTGTGAAAACGAAATCGCCCACCAGATTGCCATGAAGATCGCGAATGCGGCGGCCACGCCGAGCATGGCGCGGCGCACCGCGTTCACCTTGACGTTCCTCTGCGCCACCGTACTCGCCGGCCGGTCCGCCAGAACGACGGCGGTGAAGAAATGGGGCAAATACACCCATTGCGGAATTTTTCGCGATCCGGCCTCGCGCGTCTGCGGCGTCGGGAGGCCGCGGCTCAGCTGCGGCGTAAAGATGCGCGTCGCTCCGCCATCGAAAGGCCTTTGCTCCACCACCGGAGCCTGTACCGGCGCGATATCGGCCACGACCACCGGGCGCACGCCGGTGAAGTAAAAACCCCTCAGAAACGGTGCGGTGCCGAATTGACTGGGCCGGCAGAGATCGACCAGAAACGGAATCAGCAGCGTCCGTAGTTTGTGAAACTCGCGCGGAAATTCATAGACGTTCGGAAGCAGTTCCTGCTCGTTCTCGCGCGCCAGATAATCGGAGCGCCGGTCGCACAGCACGCGGTATAGCCGCTGGAAGGCCTCATTCAACCGCCGCGTCTGCTCTTCCGAATAAACGCCCTGGTTCTGCGCCGGACGAACCGGCAGAACCGCGCCAAACAGATCGCCGGTCTCTTCGTTGGTCAGATTCTTAACGAAGTCCTGAAAATAGGCGATTCGATCGGCTTTGGTGAAGAGGACATAAACGGGAAGGCTGGAGCCGAGATCCTGCGAAAGCTCGCCCAGAACTTTTTGAAATTCCCGCGCCTTCACAGCGAGCGCTTCGGCGGCGCCGGGCTGCAAGAAGGCTTCGCAATCGAAGGCGAGGACAACCGCGCGAGTGGGAGGTGTTTTCGCCGCCGCATTCATCCGCACCGGCAGAAATTTACGAAACAGGCTTCGGCGCGCTCCGGCGTTGGAAAGAATGGCGCCGGCCGGATCGACAAACAGCGTGTTGCGGGCGTACCAGAGATTCAACCCGCGCGTGGGCGCGATCAGGTTGTCCTCATACACCTGCCCCGCCAGCAGTTCGGGTTCGAGGCCCGAGTGGGCGACGATGGTGGTCTTCGCCGTCCCTGAATCTCCCAGTACGAAAATCGCGGGTAGAGTGCCGATCTGCTTAATGCCGGCGCCATGCAGCCGTTTGGCCGCTTCGCCGAACGTGTCGCCGATGCCGGTTCCCTCGACTCCTTCACTCGCGGACGTCTGTCCGCGTAACAGTAAATACCCCACGAAGGCCACTAATCCGAGAATCCAAAGCGCTGCGCGCAGGTAGTAAGAGATCGGAGAAGGCAGAAACCCGGCCGGAATGAACCAAGTGATCGCGAACCACACGACAAGGGCAGCGATCGCGAGCAAAACTGCTTTGGAGATCTTCATCGCGCCTCACGAGACCACGTGCGCGGCGATGGACTGCAACTCGCCGGCCGAGGAGGAAAGTGAAAATTTGAAAGCCACGAAAAGCGCAATCGCGATAATCGCGCAACCGATCGCCAGCCAGCGCAGCGCCGGAATCCAGGCATCGCCGCCAGGCAGAACTACTTCGGCAGGCATCTGCCAGGGCAGCATCAAAGGCTTGCGCACACGCCGGATCTTCTCGTCGATTTTGGCGATGTAAGAGCGGATTTCGGCCGATGCGCTCACGCCGTAGCGGCCGCGAAATCCGAGCAACAGGCAAACTTTGTAGACCTCGAGCAAGTCCGCGAGCGCTTCCGAATCCTGCCGGCCCAAGAGGCGGTCGAGATTGTTGAAGAAAATCTCGCCGGCCACGTGGACGCCAAAAACTTCTTCCTGGAGCGGTTTGCGCGCCCAATCGGCGAAGACCGCGACGCGCGAATTCAGAATCGATTCGTCCAGGAAGGCGACTACCGCGAAAGTGCCCACGCGGACGTCCTCCTGGGTGTAACCGCGGCGCAGCGCCTCCTGCTCGGCCGCGCCCAGGCTGTTGCGGATCTGGGCGCGAAAGGCAGCGGCGTTGGCGACCTGCTGGCGGCCGGCCCGCAGCCGTTCCACAACTGTAAGTACTTCTTGAAAGATGAGCGCCAAGTTATTGCTAAATGGCGACTCTGCCACAGGGGCGGCCGGGGTCGGAGGCGATGTAGCCATAGGGTATCAGGACTCCAATAGCACCACAAGTTCAAGTTCGGGATTAGGGATTTCTCCCGGAACGTAAATGCCTACGCTGCGTGTTTCGAGCAGATGGTTCCAGCACGGACCGGCACGGTTGATCGAAAAATACTGATTGGCAATGCGCGGCGCCAGAGCCGCCGGCGGAGACGGCACATGAGTCAACTGCAATCCCGGCAGCGCGCGCCTGACCAGCTCCGGAACAAAACGCTCGGAACAGACCTTCACCAAAGCGGGAGTGCCGGAAATCAGTTCGGACTCTCCGACATTCGCCGCGATGGAGAAGAACCAGCGGGACGGCCCCAGCAGCCGCGTGTCTCGCAGCTCACCATGCCAGAAATAACGCTCGCCCGGTTCCAGCTTGATGGAGATCGCATTGCTCGGCACGACCAGTTCGAGATGCTCGCGGATATGGGCGTCCAGGGCCTCAAAACAGGACTGAAGGTCCAGATGATCGTAAATCGGTAAATTGGCGGCGGATGAGTCCAGCCCAAAGGTGCAGAGAGCGCCGCCCAGACGCAGCATTTCCGCATAGAGCTCTTCCGGATGCCCCTGTTTCGAGAGATACAAATGGCGCAGCGAGGCGAGCGCGCTGTTGACGGCATGCAGAAACCAGAACGTCGAGACCTGGCGTGCCGACATGCCGCTCTGCTGGCGGGAGTAATCGCCAATTGTGCCCGTAAACACGGCGTTCTTCTGTGTCAGCATGTCGATCAGGCGGCGCAGCGTGGCGAGAATCGCCGGGCTGGCGCCGAAGCGGAGCAGGGGAGGGATAAACTTGGCGTCCAGGACGAACCGGCCCGCGCCATCGCGCAGAATACGCGCCAAAGGCAGGGCGTCGTAATCGTCCAGACTCTCGCCTTCGAAAAGCAAGCGGATGTTTTTCCGCCCGAAATTGACCGGCTTTTCTTCTCCTCCGGTTACTTCGTCGAAGACCGGGCGCTCCTCGGCCAGAAAGCGCGTGCCGTTTGCGCCCAGGCTCGGCGTGAGCGTGCAGTTACCGCCCAGTTCTTTTCGCTTGGGGACGGCGAGATAAGCGAGCAGGCTGTGCGCGGTAGGCGGGAACGATTCGGCGACCGGCCGTGGCTCGGGCGGCGGATCGCCCGCCGGCATGTCGAAAGGCAGCCCATCGGCAAAAATGCCGCGCGCATGCGAGAGGAGCAGCGTCCCGTTGCTCAGCGCTTCGGCGTTCAGCTCGAAGCCAAGCAGACCAAACGGCGCGAACCAGAGCGCGTTGGCGGCGAACTGGATCGCATCTTCGAAATATCTGGTCTGAGCCTGAAAGTGGTGCGGCCCCAGGTACATACCCTCGGCCCAGACGATTCGTGATAGATGTTTCACAAGCTAGGATTTAGCCCGATTCTCGATTTCACCCGATTCTCTCTATGATAGTGGCAATCCGGTGGGGAACGGTGCAAAAATTAGAGGAATGCACATATGGAACGCCTCGAATTCTTGAGTGGCAAGTATAAGGAAGGGGAGCGGATCGTTCCCGGAGCAGTGCAGACCTTTCAGGCGACCGAGGCCGGCGGGGGCCGTCCCGTATTTGTGCACCGTATCCCCACCACCGGCGCGGAGGCTCAAAACGGCATCGTGCGGCTGCTTTCGGCGGCTCTGCTGCGCTCGGAAGGAGTACGCAAGCTGGTGGTGGAAGTGGCCGACGAAGACGGGTTCTGCTACGTGGTCACGCAGAACGCGGAACAGTGTCTGCTGCTGAGGGAATGGCTGCAGTTGGAGCTGGACGGCGCCGGCGGAAAGGCGCCGGCAGACCAGGCCGCTGCGGCCGAGAGGACTACGGCTCCGCCCGTCCCACCCCAGCCCGAGGCACCCGTTGGCAGTGCGCCGGGAGAGTTTTCCCGCCTGTTTCATGTCCCGCCGGGTGCGCAACCCGCTCCGCCAGCTCCCAGCCCGGCGCCCCCCAGTCCGCCGAATCGTTCGGAAACCGGCGAATTCACGCGCTTTTTTCGCAGCGGCGCGCCCCCGGCCAAGAAACCGCCGGAAGCGCCGCGGCAGATGGATCGTGCCTCCAGTTCCGAGGGCATCAAAATCCCGAGGAGTTCCGGCGGCGCGGTGCAGCGTCCCGCGCATGCGCCCATGACGGCTCTGCCTCAGCGGCCCTCCGACTCTGGTGAAATAAGACGGGTTACCCGAACAGAAACCGGCGAATTTACCCGGCTGTTTTCCACTCCGGCAGGCTCTCCGGGCGCCTCGCCTTTTCCGCCGCCCGCAGCGCCAAACACCCCCTTCAACGCGATGCCGTCGCCCGCTGCCGCGCAGGAACCGGGCGAGTACACCAGAATCTTTGGTACCGGCAACTCCGCGCCGCCGCTCGCTCAACCTAACCCTCCAACTCCCGAACCTCCGCCGGCCCGGCCCGAGCTTTTCGAAGCCGGCGCTCTTTCGGCTGGAGAAAGCCTGCCGCGCGGTCCAAGCGAATACACGCGCATCATTGGCCGCGGCAGTTGGAATCAGCCGGAGCCGCCGCAGACCGAAGCCGCAGCGACGGCCCCACCTGCGGAAGCCCCTCCCGCCGCGCCGGCCATGCCCGCGGCCCCGCCGATTCCTGCCGTCAAGCCGCCGGCCATGCCGAAACCCGCAGTACCGAAGGTCGCAGTTCCCAAAGGCGCTGCCGCCGCGGCAGCAATGGCTCCGGCAGCAGCGAATAAGCGGCTGGTCATCTTCCTTGTGATTATCGGGTTGCTGGCCGTTATTCTTGCGATCGCCGTGATCCTGCTGGCGAAGAAATGAAATCTGTCAGGCGTTGCGTCCTGCTGGCGCTTCTGCTCGGCGCCATCGCTGTTGCTCAGCAGCCCAAAACGAACTTTTCCGGCCGCTGGCGCATGATTAAGAACCAGAGCGATTTCGCAAACTTCACCATGCCGGATTCGGTTGTGCGCGTAATCGAGCAGCACGGCGTCGCCATGAATGTTCATACCGTCGAGACGATTCACGGCAAAACGAACATTTCCGACGTCGTTTATTACACCGACGGCAGGGTTAGCAACAACACCATCAACGGCAATAGCGCCGAGAGCCGAACCTTTTGGTACGGACCGGAGCTTATGGTCCGGACCATCGAGAAGAATGCCAAGGGCCAAGAGATCGAGATGCTCGATTCCTGGCAGCTCTCGCCGGACGGGCAAACGCTGACCACCACCAGCCACATCACCACCGCAAAGGGCTCGGTGGATCTGAAGCTGGTCTGCATGAA
>JBOGMI010000102.1:0-1478 GCA_050746645.1 Bryobacteraceae bacterium
GTACATGCCTGCTGCGCGACGAGCAATTTTCTGCCGATTAAGCGACGGACCGTCTCTGTACTCGATTTGAGCATAACGGCGGTTTCCTCCAATGTCAGTTCTCCGCGAGCCAGTCGTTCTCCATCCACGTAAACGGAGATCTGGTGCGTCGCGCGAAAAGTGCGAAGGCGGCCTTCCGTCCAGGTATGTCCACGCCCTGTTCGCACGCCCAGTCGGTTGAGAATCGAGACGATACCTTGATCTGGCTGAACCCGTGCGAGATCGTGAACTAGCTGTACAACATTGTCCGGCGATGCATGGCGGTGGTGACCGGTCTTGTTCTTCAGAAACTCAAGAGCCGTATGATCCCCGCCCTGCCAATGAAGCATCATCGTAACTACTCACGCGATTCTGCGTACAGCTGACCGGAGAGAGCCATTTGGATAGCGACGAGGGGGTTGTAGCCTTGATTGGCCATGGTCTGCAGGTAGCTGGAGATGCGGCAGTAGGCCTGGGCGAACTCGGCCTTGCGGAAGCAGCCGGACACTTTTTGCTTCACTTTGCTCATGCGCAAATCGCGCTCGGCGCGATTATTGGTGAAGGGAACGTTGGAGTCCTTGGCGAACAGCAGCACGGCGGTCTCGTGCTCCTTCAGACGCTCCCAGAGATTGTGGGCATCGGATTTCGCGACTCGGCCCCGTTTGCCGTTCTGCTTTGCCGGGATGGGCGGGAGTTCGCGCTCGCCGCGGGTGAGGATGTTGCGGTAGCGCTTCTGCAGCGCGTCGTACTCGTGCACAGTGAGCCGTTTGCGTTTGCGCTTGGAGACACGGGAGCAGGTGTGCTGCAGCAGCCGCTTCATGTTCTTTGCCCAGGCGTAGCCGTTCGCCTCGACGATGAAGGCGAGCTCGCGCAACAGGTGCGCGCCACACAGCCCATGGCCGCAGTGCGCATAGGAGAGGTAGGAGGCCCAGCAGTCATGGACGATCACCCCTCCGTAGCGGGGGATGATGCCGATGGCGCTCATCGCTTCCAGCCCGCGTTTCTCGTGCACGAACTTCAGGGTGATATCCCCGCCCGAGCAGACGTGGATCCAATGGTTGTGCTTCTCGACTCGGATGGAAGTCTCATCGACGTGCATCGCCGGGTGGATGAGGAGCCGCTCGATGGCCAGTCTCTCCCAGCGCTCGAGCGCCAGATGCAGCTGCAGCACGTACTTCAAGATCGTGGCCTCGGAGATCACCTGGCCGATGAGGGCCTGGATCGAGTACTGCACGCGCTTCAAGGAGATCATCTGGGCGATCAGCAGGTTCAGCGCATAGGCCTTGATGCCCGAGCCGTACTGCAGGGGGCCGCAGAAGCCTTCCGGGAACGGGGCGCGGGTCTGGGCGCCGCAGTGTGGGCAGGACTTGATCTCGGCGTCCACGTGGCTGAGGACTTTCTCGAAGACGATGTCGATCTGGGTGCGCCGCTCGTGACCGAGCGGGCGCCGCTCGCGCAGA
>JBOGMI010000103.1:0-2029 GCA_050746645.1 Bryobacteraceae bacterium
TTCAGCGGCCGCGACGGCTCGCCTTCGAAATCGATGAGTAGGAAATCCTCGCCCGTATACAGCACCTGGCCTAAATGGAAGTCGCCATGATGACGAATGCGATACGCACCGACGGGATAGTCGCGGAAACGCGCAAAATGCTCCGCCACGCGATGTTCCAGCCGCAGCAATTCGCGCGCGCTGGTGCCGACGTCAGGCGGGAGTTCCGCTTGCTTTCTCCGCATCAGCCCAAACGCGATATCCGCCTGGGCTTGCATTTCCGCATGGGCCTTGGCGGATGCCTCGCGCGTGAACGGCTCGGGCGCAAAGTCCGGCCCGGCGGCGGAATCGCACAGCGCCGCGTGCATCTCCGCCGTGCGCTGAGCGAGCAGCGGCACTTTCGAGGCAAAAGGCCCCAGCAGTTCCTGCAACTCGGCAGGTGGACTCTCCCGAGCTAAGTCCAGTGGATGGAAGGTCTTCGGCACCGGAGCGTAGGCGCCGGTTGTAACCTGGTCGAAAAAGCCGTTCAAAGACTCTAGCGCGAATGCCCACGTATCTCCGCGGTTTTTCACGAACCGCTGCAGAATGCCCACCGAATAGGCTGCCGAGGGGGTGCGGTATTCCAGTGTGCCCAACACATCCGGCGTATACCGGAATCCACGCTCGGTTAAAAAGATGCCGATCTCCGCGTCCGGGTTCAAGCCGGGCTCCAGTTTTCGAAAAAGCTTTAGAATGCAGCGATCGCCATAAACAATGGAGCTGTTGCTTTGCTCCGCTTTGACCAGCGAACTCTCCAGCTTCTCCGCCGCCATACTCTCTTCAAACGCTTGCGTTCGTTGCGCAATCAGTTCGCCTTTCCAGCCGTTGAATGCGCTATTTTGCGCGATCGCCCGCAGCAGCGTGCGGCGAAACGCCGGGTCGAACAGCGCGCCGTAGAGGACGCCAGATTCACCGCCTGGGCCGGTCACCGAGGCCACAATCTCGCGGCACTCCGGGGGAACGTGTTGCGTCCGGGCCAGGCCCACCGGCGCCAGGTAGCGATCCGATCCGCCGTCGGTATATCCCACTTGGAGCAGCAAAATCCAGGCGCCATCGGCTTCGAGGACGTCTTCGACGGCGGTTTCCCGAATGCTTCTCGCTTTGGCGCGGAACCAGCGCCGGCCGGCCAGAAAATCGGGCAGCAGTGCGCCGAGAGCGGCTAGAGTTTTTCGGCTAAACGGATGCGTCCACGAATCGATCGCGATCGTCGCCACGCCGGCGGCACTGGAGTTTGCCATACAGGTTGGATTCGGCGCCGCGCCCCGCCTTTCACAGGAAGTATTCGAAATCCGTCTCTCCGCGCAACCGCCGCCTCAAGCGGAAAATGTGTCCCGGTAAACTCGCCGGATTCAGTTCCACATAATTCCGCTTCGCGCTCCAAAGATAGCGGGCGCCGGTCAGCAGATCGCTCACCTCATAAGGATGATTTTTGTCGATCTTGAGATGCTCCAGAGGCAAATCGACAAACCCCGACTGCCGGTAATGAGGATCGAGATTCACCACCATCAGCATCAGATTCGATCCATCTTCCGACTGCTTGCTGTAGCAGATCAGTTGATCGCTATCGACCGGGTGAAATTCCAGCGTGCGATCCGTCTGCAGCGCCGGATTGTCTCGCCGAATGCGATTGACCAGTCCAATGAAATCCGCCAGACTCCCCGGCCGCTCCCAATCCCAGGCGCGCAATTGATATTTTTCCGAATCCAGATATTCCTCGCTGCCGTGCCGCGCCGCCCTGCCTTCCATCAATTCGAACGCCGGGCCGTAGATCCCGTAATTGGCGCCGAGCGTCGCAGCCAGCAGCAGCCGGATCATAAACACCGAGCGCGTGCCCAGTTGCAGAAATTCCGTTAGAATGTCCGGCGTATTCGGCCATTGGTTTGGCCGGAAGAACTCGCGCACCGGCGTTTGCGTAAGTTCGATCAGGTAACTCGTCAGTTCGTACTTGGCGTTGCGCCAGGGGAAATACGTATACGACTGGCTGAATCCGAGCTTCGCCAGCCGGTACATG
>JBOGMI010000104.1:0-2329 GCA_050746645.1 Bryobacteraceae bacterium
CCCGACCTCCATCACCGCGACATCGCACTGCTCGCGGAAAATCAGCAGCGCCATGGCCGTGACGGTCTCGAAATAGCTTGGGTGCGAATCCAACAGGTCCTGGTTCAGCAGTTTTTCCGCGCAGGCATGGACCGTCTCGAAAGCGGCCGCGAAGCGTTCTTCGGAAATCGGCTCGCCGCCGATTTGAATGCGTTCGGTAGGCTCGATCAGATGCGGCGAGGTGTACAAACCCGTGCGCAAGCCGCCGCGGCGCAGCGCGTTCGCGATCATGGCGCAAGTCGAGCCCTTGCCGTTTGTCCCCGCCACGTGTACCAGCCGCGGCCCTCGTTCGGGATGGCCCAGCGCGGCCAGCAGTGTTCGCATGCGCTCCAGGCCGAATTTCACGCCGATCTTCAGCTCGTTCCCGAGCGCGTACAGATAGCGGACCGAATCGGGATAGCTCACGGCGTGCTGCGCGGCAGACCATCGCTTTTTGTCTGCCGCGGATCTTTCGCATCGCTCGTTTTCTTAAGCAGCGGCTGGATGAGATGAAACACATCCTGCGCCACAACCTGGTTCCCTGCCCCGCTCGGATGAATGCCGCCGGGCGGCATCAGCTTCGGGTTCTGATAAACGTCTATCAGAAGAAACGGCATGAAACGGAGATGATATTGGCGGGCCAATTGCGGATAGATGGCGGTAAACGGTTTCACGTAATCGGGGCCGTAATTGGGCGGCAGAGTAATTCCCAGCAGAACCACCGGAATATGCGCGGCCTTCAGGCGCCGGATCATTTTTTCCAGGTTGTCGCGGACTTCGGCGACCGGCACGCCGCGCAATCCGTCGTTGCCGCCGAACTCCAGCAACACCAGCACCGGATGCTGGGCGATCACATCCGGGACGCGCGCCAGCCCGTCGGTAGTGGTGTCTCCGGCAACCCCGCGATTCTCTACGCGATACTGGTACCCGTGCTTGTCGAGCAAAATTTGCAAGTCGTGGGGATAGCTTTTCCCGTTCACGCCGGCGGTCAAACTGTCACCAAATGCAACGATGACCGGGCGGGCGCCGGCGCTGGGCGAGGCGCCCAGGACTTCGCTAGCAAAGGCGGCCCACAGAAAGCAGCCTGCGAGAATATGGACTAGCGGCCTTCGTTCCACATCTCTAAGATTGACATGCAGCACAGCGCAAACGGAACGCCCCTCATTGAAGTACGCAGCCTTTCCAAAACAATCGAGAATCCGCCCAACCGTGTGGAGATTCTTCGCGATGTGACGTTTTCGGTGCCGCGCGGGCAGTTCCTGGCAATCATGGGCGCTTCGGGCAGCGGCAAGAGTACGCTGCTGGGGCTGCTGGCAGGGCTCGATACGGTCACCTCCGGGCAGATTTTGCTCGACGGCATCGATATCACGAATCTGCGCGAGGACAAACTGGCGCGCATTCGCGGGCAGAAGATCGGATTCGTCTTCCAGTCCTATCAACTCGTGCCCACGCTCACCGCCGAAGAAAACATCCTGCTGCCGGCTGAACTCAGCGGAATGGATGGCAATCCGCACCGCCGCGCCAAAGATCTGCTCTCGCGGGTCGGCTTGATGCAGCGTGCCGGGCATTACCCGGTGCAGCTTTCCGGCGGCGAGCAGCAGCGAGTGGCGCTTGCGCGCGCGTTCATTACTCGGCCGCCCTTGCTTTTGACCGACGAACCCACCGGAAATTTGGACAGCGTCAACGGCGGCCACGTCCTGGGCCTGCTGCTGCAGCTCAACCGCGAGGAAAATACGACCTTGCTCTTGGTGACGCACGATCCAGCCCTCGCCTGTCACGCCGACCGCATGATCACACTACAGGACGGCCGCATCATCAAAGACGAACCCACTCCGCGGAATCGGCGCGCCGCGCGCACGGTGGAAACCTGAGCTGATGCCGCTGCGAACGGCGTCGAAGATCGCTTGGCGCGAATTGCGTGCCTCACCGGCGAAATTTTTCTTCGTGATCATCGCCGTTGCGGTCGGCGTGGCGGCCCTCAGCGGCGTCAAAGGATTCGGGTTCGCGTTCAAGGGCATGCTGCTGAAGAACGCGAAGCAATTGATCGCCGCCGACGTGCAGGCGCGAACCTTCATCCTCCCCACTCCCGATCAGATTCATCGCCTGCAAACCATCGCCGGGAAATACGGCAGCATGACGCAGGTGACCGAACTGCTTTCGATGGCAGATTCTCCCAACGCGCGCATTCCGCAGATGGTTGCTGTGAAGGCGGTCGATCCCACGGTTTATCCCTATTACGGGAAGCTGGAGTTTTCTCCGCAAGAGCCCATCCGCAAACTGCTGCCGAACGATTCTTCCGTAGTGGTTACTC
>JBOGMI010000105.1:0-2963 GCA_050746645.1 Bryobacteraceae bacterium
GCCGACGATTGCAACCAGGTGGATGAAATCTTTGAGTAATGGGAGCGCAACGCGCTGTCCGCGCTATGTCGTCGCCTTGCTCAAGCTGCGGCACTGCGCCGAATGATTCCAATTGGCTGCCCTCCGGGCCGCTCCGCTTGCAGACAAGTAGTCCATTGGACTACCATCGTGGTGTTCCATAACCGCCGCATCATCGAGCGAGCGAAGGAGCCCATGGGTCGTCCATGGCCAGTCAAAGCAAAGCCACTAGCAGAGCGATGATCACCAGTGCTCGATAGTTTGTATGCCGGTTACGCAGCGGCAAGTAAGAAATACTAGGCGGACGGACCGTTCGCGGGGTCGGTGGCCGAAGTGCATCGTTATCGCCGGCCCCACCGGACCTGCGACATGATGCTCTACCTCACTACGTGTTTGATATGTCGAGACTTTGCTGATCTGGGCTGGTCGTTACCGGACCTCTGCGCCCGCCCGCAGCGCGTAGGGCCTGTCTCACCGCCGGAGTGTCGAGCGCCGCGCGTTTGATAATCCAGGGTGCGCCAGAGCACAGATGGCTGGCCGCGATCACACCGGCCGTTATAAGTCTGTAAACGCGCATTCTGTCTACATCGAGCAGATGCGCCGTCTCATCCAGCGTGACCTCGCCGCGCTCGGCCCGTTCTCCATCGCGGTATACCGGAATTTGATGATTGTTGCGAAATACGCGGACTCGACCGTCCGTCCACGTGTGCCCGTGCGATGTGCGCTTTCCGCTTCGATTGAGGATCGCCGCGATGTTCCGGTCTGCGGTCTGACGCGCCAGGACCTCTATCAGCGCTTGGACATCTCCCGAGGTCTTCCAGCGAGTCTCTCCAGTGCGATTACGCGCAACGCTGATCTGCGTATGATCACCACCCTGCCAGTGAAGCGCCAGCTCCAGGGTTGTGCCCTTGTTGAGCACAACGACTTCGTGCAATACCGCGCGTATGATGTGCTTGCGAGTCTCGATCCCCGCGCCGGGATGAGACCATGCCCGTTCAACATCGCCCCCCAGCTCGAGTAGAACGCCGCGCTCCACATCGGTGAGCACGTTGCTTGCAGCGGCAAGCTGCGCCCCCAACTTCTCCTCCAGATCCCGCAACGTCTGCAATCGCTGGTTCCAACGACGCTCAAGCTCCGAGGCGACCAACCGGTTATCGGGATCGACGCGATCATATTGCCGCTTCGCGCGCTGAGCTTCAAAACGAGCCTCCTCGACGGCAAGCTCGATCTGTCGTCGCTCGTGCTGGCAGTCGTTCGCGCGCGTGTCAATCGCAGCTACTGCGGCCCGAAGCCCTTCTGGCTGGATCACCTTCAGAACCTCGGTCGCTACCGCGGCATCGACCCGATGCGCACCGAACCGCAGGCACTTCTCTTGCGGTCCTTCGTTGTGAAAGCGAGTACGGCAGACGTAACTCACATCGCCTTTGCGACCCACATAGGTCACGTGAAGCTTGTGACCACAGTGCTGACAGCGCACTAACCCAGCGAGCAATGCCTCACCTCTGCGCACCGCACCGCGTACTGCCTCGCCGCGCCGGTTGGTGTTGTGGGCGATCATGCGCTGATTATGCTCGAACTGCTCCCAGGAAATGTAGCCCTCGTGATGAGCCTCGATCACGATATCCCACTGCGCGCGAGCCCTGCGAAGCCCGCGATGGATGACCTTGCGGCCCGCCTCAATATGTACCGCGCTGCCTGTGCGTCCAAACGTATACGCTCCGGCGTAGATCGGGTTGGTCAGCACATGGAGGACCGTGCTGTATCGCGGGGGGAGCCACAGGATAGTGCGCCTGTCGTCCTCGTACTGCGCCCGCGGCAGATCGATCCGCTCCTGGAGAAGCCACAGATGCACTTGGCGTACCGTATGGAACTCTTCGAACTTGTGAAAGACGAGCTGGATCGCTTCGCGGATCCGCGTGTCGGGGTCCTTCTCGACGCGATCTCCGTCCTGTGTGCGTAGATACCCGATCGCCACCGAGGTGAATAGCTCACCGCGTTGCGCTTTGATCTTCAGGGCTTCCTGACTGCGCTGCCGCAGGAGCGCGAGCTCCATCTCGCTCATCGTTCCCTTCATCCCAAGCAAGAGTCGATCGTTTGAAAGACGCGGATCGTAAATCCCATCGGTATCAATTATGAGCGTGTTTACCAACGCGCAGAACTCGAGCAACGTATGCCAGTCGCGACCATTGCGTGCCAACCGCGACGCTTCGATCGAGAGAACGGCACCGATCTCCCCGCGACAGACGCTTGCCAGTAGCCGCTCGAAGCCTGGACGGGCGATGCCGGAGCCGGATCGGCCCAAGTCCTCGTCGATAACCGTCACTTGGTGCCAGCCGAGCCCCTTGGCGCGTTCACGCAGTGCATACTGCAGGCGGCGGCTCTCCTGGTTCACTCTCAGCTGCTCCGCCGTCGACTGACGCACGTATACGCACGCTGTGCGGCTGAGATGCTCGGCAGTGATCTTACTCATCGGCGTCCTCCCGCACGGCGCGCTCGGCGTCGATCACTTCGAGTAGGAGCCTTTGCAGGAGCTGGCCGAGTTGCCCCAGCGTCTCGAGAGTCAATCGGGGCAGCGGTTGTTCTGCCGCCTTGACGAGCAGGTCCAGTTGCCGCATCGGTGGACATCGGTTGCGCATGGACTTCTCCGGTTTGAATGCGACCGTCGGAGAAGGACGATAGGATACCCGTCAGGATCCTGCGCAAGTCCCGCAGTGCTGCCACTGACAGCCGGGGAGGACTACGTACCTCAAGACGTGCCGCTTGCGGCTGCACCATCCATGCCGGCAGATACGAACGTCGGCCCTGAGCGTCGCGCACGAGCAGAACGTCTCCGTCGGCCGGCTTTCGCACGCCGAGAACCTCCACCGCAGCGCCATACAAAGGATGGAATCGATACTGAATAATCACGCCCTCGGCGTGATACCCGGCATTATGTGGTTGGACTG
>JBOGMI010000106.1:0-6398 GCA_050746645.1 Bryobacteraceae bacterium
TCTGGTGGAACTGGTGAAGATTATATTTTTGACCATAATACTATATATGATCTAAATGGTATGACGGATCAGTTTTGGGGAGGCGGCGTTGGCCCAGTCGAGGGTGTGCAGATTACGAACAATATCATCCCATATGGTATTGGAGTGGGCGGCGAAGACCTGTTTATCCAAGCCTGGGGCGAACTGAATAGCAGTGCGTGCGCCAGCAACCCGAGCGTTAATGAGGCCGGTACTAACTGCGCGTTTGTCGCCGGTGCTGGGAATCCGGACATGATCTTTAAGGGCAATCTCCTTATTCCAACTTGGCAGAAGAGCCAATACCCGGAAGGTGGCGCGCAGTTGGCCATCAGCACGATTGAAAGCGACTGGCCGGATTATTACGCGGAAAATACCGTTATGACCCAGAGCGGCGCGCTCAATGCCCTGAAGGCGGTCGGCTGGGCCGGATTGAAGACCGATACGACGATCAAGCGCTCCTGGGATACGCAGGGCAATTACACCGGCACGGTGCCGGATTTCCGGCTGCTCTCTCAAAGCCTCTACAATTGCTGTCAGAGCACGGATGGGAAGCCGGTAGGCGCGGATATCGACGCACTGGAAGCAGCACAAGGAAAAGTAACACTGGTGGGCGCGAACCAGATCGCCGGTTCCACCGCGACCATTAACTATGTCGCACCGGACAGTGCCTCGTGCAGCGTCGATTACAGCAGCACCGATCCCACGCTAATCAACTCCTTCACGCGCGTGCAGGACGCGGGCGGCGCAACGGTGAGAAACGTGACGCTTACCGCGCTATCCCCGCATACCGTCTACCACTACCGCGTGGATTGCGCTGTGCAGCAGCCGACCGGACAGTTCGTAACCAATTAGCGGAATAGCCTTTGCGCAATCGCCTTACCGCAGTCGCCTCCGCCTGGCGGTCACCAGAAGATGTTGCCCCGTTGATCCCGCCAGAGTGGCGGAGATAGAATCGAACCCGTTTTGCTTCAAGGCCCGCGACATTCCTTTTGCAGTCTGGAAGGACTCGTATCTTCCGAGAAATGAAAACTGACGCTGTACGAGGTGGAAGGCAGCGCTATTCAGAAACACGTACCCAAAGAATGCGCGGCCCTTCCAGTTGGCGCCTTTCGCCTGCTTCCACGCAAAAGAGAACTGGTTGAGCGTCATCCATAATTGGCCGTCTTCTCGCAGCACTCGATGGATCTCTTTTAACTCCTTACGAAGGTTGGCATAGGCCAGCGATACACGCGCGACGACCATATCAAAATGGGCATCCGGGAAGGGCAAGCGCTCCGCCGTGGCGCACGCGAAGCCGATGCGGTCCGTCAAGGAGCGGCCAAGTTTCAGAGCATCGGCATCAATGTCGATACCGAAGGAAAACCGGTCTGGATAGCGGGCGATCAAAGTCTGTCCTGCGCCGCAACCGATGTCGAGAACTCTCTTCGACGCGGCAATTGGCGGCGGCAGGATGTGGTTTGGATGTGCCGGGTCGAGTGCGACCTTCAACTCTTCCAAATGATATGTCTCGATTGCGCTAGGGCTCGACGACGGAATTACACCAATTTGCGCAGTGCCCATCTATTCCTCCTAATTCGCTCGTTATTTTATCAATATCGGAGGGCCGGAGGAAAGCACGGACGTACCAGAAAATTCCGTAGAAAATGAAGCAGTGTTAATGTTTGTAAGGATCGGACGCAAACCGATCGGGCTTGCTATTCCGACGCATAGGGTTTATATCGATTCGCGACGAGCAACTCCCGAGCCCTGCCGAGATCGCTTGGGCTCACGTAGAAAAACGCGCCGGTCAAATCGCGGCGGATCAGAACCCCGCTGTTATAGGTCCCCGTCTCGACTACGTAGTCGAGGTTGGCTTCGGTAAATAGCTGCTCGATCTTCAACGCATTCCGGAGCCGCTTGGCCATGTAGGCCAAATCGAGATCGATGCCGCCGAAGAATTCAGGTTCGCGGCGCATCTGCTTAATGCCCGGGCAGCCGGGTCTGGACGAAATGATTGGCGGTAAACGCCTTGAGCGGCTGGCCGCCTCCGATACTGACGAACTTCCTGCCGCCGAGATCCGCGGCATCGATCATAAACGCAACCTGCGCGCTTGCGCCCGGGCCGAGATGAATGCGCCGGAACCCGCGCAGTTCCGGACCGGAGCTGTGCCCGCGGCTGGCATAAAGTTGCACCACTTCGTCGCCCCCTGCGCCGGAAGCGTTCTTCACTGTGGCCGTTACTTTGTATTTGCCGCCCTGCGCTTGGACCCCAATATCCGAGTAGCGGAAATCCGAATAACTCAGGCCAAAGCCGAACGGATAAAGCGGTGTGCTGGTAAAGAACCGAAAAGTCCGGTTCTTCATCGAGTAATCCGTAAACGGCGGCAATTGTTTGACAGACTTATAGAAGGTCACGGGCAGGCGCCCGGCGGGATTGTTTTTTCCCGCCAGCGTTTCCGCAATCGCCGTACCGCCAGCCTGCCCCGGATACCACGCTTCCACAATGGCCCGTGCCCGCTGCTTTGCAACCGGAACTGCCAGTGCGCTGCCGCTCATCAGAACCACAATCACGGGCTTGCCCGTATCGAGAACCGCGGACAAAAGTTTTTGCTGCACTTCGGGCAGTTGTAAGGTCGTACGGTCGCCGTGATCGAAGCCGGGAATCACCAGCGGCGATTCCTCGCCTTCCAGATGCGAATTCAGCCCGAGACAAAGAATCGAAAGATCGGAAGCGCGCCCCGCTTCCACCGCCTCGTGCAGGCTTACTTCGGCCGACGGCCTCCAAACCAGTTCGATACCCGCTCCATGCCCATCCTGCGTATAATCGACCCGCAGATGATAGGTCTTGCCCCCATCGAGGTGCATCGTCTGCGTCTGCACCCGGTGGCCGTATCTGCCCGAAATTAGCTGCGTAAACAGGCGGTTGTCGATATAAAGTTTCGCGGTGCTTTTCCCACTGCAGCTATCGCAGTCCGGATTTGCCAGCCCCAAAGCATAATCGCCGCTTTCCTTCACGTGCAATACCGCCGACCAGCGCAGCGCAACACCGTCGTGAGGAAAGGCACGAATCACAGCCGGCTCGTGCATATCCCAATCGAAATACCCCCGCCGCTCAATGCGCCTCAACTGCGGCCGACCCTGGAAATTCTTGTCGGCGAAATATTCCGCGAGCAGTCCATGCGCATTCTCATACCCGGTCGGCGTTAATGCTTGCTCCGGGATGAGAGCCGTCCAGGAAGGGACATAGGTGCTGCCCAGCGCGTAGCGAATGGTCGCCTTCGACCCGAATTCGTGCCGGATGCCCCCGAGCGGCGTTATCAGGAACGAAGGAATGCCGTGATAATTTCCCAGCAGCGTGTCGGGCGCGTCCGCTCCGGGACCGATGACCGCAATGCTCGCCGGAACCTTCCGCAGCGGCAGAATGCCGTTCTCATTCTTCAGCAGCACGATCGATTTCTCGGCGGCTTCGAGCGCAACCCTGCGGTGCGCCGGCGATTCGACCTGGTCCATGCCGATTTTCGAAAACGGCACGCGGCCAGGCGGGTCGAACATCCCCAGACGAAAGCGCGCGGTGAACAAGCGCGTGACCGCGCGATCGATATCGGCTTTCTTAATCAGGCCCTGGTGCACCGCATCCACCAGCGTGGCGTATGATCTGCCGCAATTGAGGTCCGTTCCGGCTTTCACCGCGAGCGCCGAAGCCTGGGCGACCGATTTCGCGTAATGGTGGCCCCTATAGATGTCGTCCACCGCATCGCAATCGCTCACCACATAACCTTGGAAATTCCATGCCTGGCGCAGATGCTGCTGGAGCAGCATATCGCTCGCGCAAGACGGCACGCCATCCACCGCGTTATAAGAGCACATGATGGAATCGACCTTGGCTTGCTCCACTAAATGCCGGAAGACGTAGAGATAGGTGTCTTTCAGGTTCTTTTTGGTCAGTTCGATATTGATTTTGTGCCGCGCAGCTTCCGGGCCGCTATAGGCCGCGAAATGCTTCGCGGTAGCGACGGTCTTTAGATAATGCGAATTCGTGCCCTGCATGCCTTCGATATACTGGGCAGCCATTTGCGCGGTCAGATAGGGAGATTCTCCATAAGTCTCCTGCCCTCGTCCCCAGCGTGGATCGCGCACCAGATTCACGTTCGGCGCCCAAAACGTCAGGCCGTGATAGCGGCCGTGGTCTCCGTGTGCGATTGCGTAATTGTACTTGGCCCGCGCTTCGGTGGAGACGATTTCGGCGATATGCCGCTCCAGATCTGTATCCCAAGTCGCCGCCAAGCCGATCGCCTGGGGAAAAACCGTCGCCAGGCCCGCCCGCGCAACGCCGTGAAGCCCTTCGTTCCACCAATTGTAGGCGGGAATGCCGAGCCGGGGAATCGCAGGCGCGCTGTTCTGCATTTGCCCGGCTTCTTCTTGAAGCGTCATGCGCGAAACCAGATCCGCTGCGCGCGCCTCGGGCGATAGCGTGACATCCTTGTATTTAGGGGTGTTATTTTGAGCAGCCCAGGTGAGACTCGATATCAGGAATACTGCCGCAAGCTTCAGAGCCATGTTCTTTAGTTTATGAGAACAACTATTTCGATTTCCAGGCGCTGGCGGGAAGCTCGCATGTTCGCCCGCGCCATGGCTTCCGAGTGGCGTCCGATTACCGCCCAGATTGTACCCATCCGGCGCTGCAATCTCGCTTGCACCTACTGCAACGAGTTCGACCGCGATTCGCCGCCCGTGCCGGCCCCGGAAATGCTGCGGCGCATCGACAAGCTCGGCGAACTCGGGACCCTGATCGTTACTTTCAGCGGAGGCGAGCCCACGCTCCATCCCGATCTCGACGCGCTCATCCGCCGCGCCCGCGAGCGCGAGGCCATCGCCACGATCATTACCAACGGCTATCTACTCACGCCCGAACGCATCCGGCGCCTCAACGCCGCCGGCCTGGATTATCTCCAGATCAGCATTGACAACGTGCTGCCCGACGAAGTGTCCAAAAAGAGCCTCAAGGTGCTCGACCGCAAGCTGGAATGGCTTGCCGAATATGCCGATTTTGACGTGACCATCAATTCCGTGCTCGGCAGCGGTATTCACCATCCGGAAGACGCCTACCGCATCGCCGCGCGTGCGCGTGAGCTTGGCTTCAAGAGCACCGTGGGCGTCCTGCACGATGGCGGCGGCCAACTACAAGCGCTCGGTCCGGCGCATGCGAGTGTTTACGAAAAAATTCTCAGGCTCGGCGGCGGATTGTTCTCCTTCACGCATTTCGATTCCTTCCAGCGCAACATTGTGCAGGGCGCGGCGAACCGCTGGCATTGTCCCGCCGGCGGACGATTCCTCTATATCTGCGAAGACGGCTTGGTCCATTACTGTTCTCAGCAGCGCGGCCATCCCGCCATTCCGCTCGCGCAGTACACGCGCGAAGACTTGCTGCGCGAAGGACGCAAGCCGAAAGGATGCGCTCCCTTCTGCACCATTTCCTGTGTGCATCAGACCGCCATGCTCGACGAGTTCCGCACCCATCCTCGCGAGGCGCTGGCCGGCATCCTCCAACGCCGCAAGGAACTCGACCCGGCATGGGAGCCGCCGCTCTCGGTGCGGCTGCTCTCCTGGATGTTCCTCAAAGATTCGCACGCCAGAAATCTGTTCGGCGCCATCGCGCTGCGCCTGTTTCGCGCCGGCACGTAATGTTACAACACGTAATGTTACAAAAGGTGCATGCCTACGAGACATCGCGCGCCATTTGCCGGCGCTGCTGTATTCGCGTTCGGACTGGCCTGCGGTGGCCCTCCGCATCGCCCTTCGGCCCCGGCTCTCACGCCACAGACCGCCGGTGAACTTTTGAATTACAACGGCGAAGCTCAAAAGTGGCTGACCTATGTGCACGGTCAAGACCCGAGCTGCGCCTACAACGTCGATCTGCCCAGCCAAAAAACGCACCAGACAGAAATCGACCTCAGCAACATCGTCTCCTGCGGCGGCAGCCCGGCTCCGATCCAGTACCAGGCGGACGTCTCGTTTGCCTATGATGCCGCCACGCATGCCTGGGTGATCAAGCGGTTCGCGAGTTGAAGGCCACCTGTTAGCTTAAATCTGCCTTCGACGTTTGCGTTCCCAATCCCGCCGACCGTGCGCTGACCAGCGCAATACTCGACCAGTCCAGATGTCCTTGCCCATTTGCCAGCGCTGAGAGCAGCCGGTCGTGCACGATGCTTGCGAACGGCATCGGCGCTTCTGCTTCTCGCGCCGCTTCGATCGCCAACCTTATATCTTTCAGCCCGAGCTTCAACGCAAATCCGGCCGGTTCAAACTTCTCGTCCGCCACACTCGCGCCGTAGTTCCGGTACACCGGTGAACCGAACAGCTCATTCACCACGTCGAGAAAAAGGTGGTGATCGATACCCGAC
>JBOGMI010000107.1:0-1961 GCA_050746645.1 Bryobacteraceae bacterium
CTTGCTTGCCGTCGCCGTTTTCGCCCAGAGTCCGGAAGACGCGGCCAACATTGCCGCGGGCAAAGCCGCATTCCAGCAGACTTGCAGTTTCTGCCATGGCCCGGACGCGCGTGGCGCAAGCGGACCCGATCTGCTGCAGTCGGGGCTCGTCAACCGCGATGTCAATGGTAATTTAATCGGCCAGGTCGTTCGTAACGGCCGCGCGGGAAAGGGCATGCCGGCGTTTCAAATTCCGGAAAGCGAAATCCGGCAAATCGCGGCTTTTCTGCACGCCCAAATCAAAAGCGCCGCATCCGTTTCCCAGCACATGCCATCCGACTATTCTCTGAAAAAACTGCTGGTGGGCAATGCCGCCGCGGGCAAACGCTATTTCGAAAAGCATTGCGTCTCCTGCCATTCGGCCGCGGGAGATTTGGCGCATATCGCGTCCAAATACAGCCCGTTCGACCTGCAGACGCGCATCGCCTTCCCCTCGGGCGACCCGCCGGAACTCACCGTGAAGGATAGCTCGGGCCGGATCTTTAAGGGAAAACAGGTCTACGCGGACGCATTTTACGTCAGTTTGAGAGACAAACACGGCTGGCTGCACAGTTGGCCGCGAAACAAGGTCACTGTTACGATTCACGATCCGCTCGCCGCCCACGAAACTCTGCTTACGCAATATACGAATGCCGACTTACATAACCTATTCGCCTACTTAGAGACACTCAAATGAAACTGAGCCGGAAGCGTAAGCGACCTCTGTCTAACTTTGTTCTGCCGGCGGTGCTTGGATGCATAATTCCGGCGTTGAGCGCGCAGGGCCTGGACCCACACGTACTGCTGCATCCGACGCCCAATAGCTGGCCCACTTACAACGGAGATTATTCGGGCAAGCGTTTCAGTTCGCTCCGGCAAATCAATGAGTCCAACGTCGGCACGCTCGGGCTTGTCTGGGCTTTCCAAACCGATGTAACCAACGGCCCTGGACTCAAATCCACGCCGCTCTTAGTCAACGGCATCCTTTATTTCACCGATCCCAACGACGTCTGGGAGGTGGATGCGCGTACCGGCCGGCAGAATTGGCATTATCACTACCCATCGAACGCCGGACTCCATATCGGGCAGCGCGGCCTCGGCATGTATCGCAACCGGCTGTTCTACGAAACACCGGACGACCATCTGCTTTGCCTGGATGCGCGCACCGGCCACGTTTTGTGGAACCGAGTGCTGGCCGACGTGAAACTCGGCTATTGGGCAACTATGGCCCCATTGGTCGTAAAAAACCACGTGCTGGCTGGCATTTCCGGGGATTTTAACGATCTGCATGGCTTCATCGATTCCTTCGATCCGGTGACCGGCAAACTGCAATGGAAATGGAGCAGCCTTCCAAAGCCCGGCGAGCCCGGCTCCGAAACCTGGCCTGACGCCGCTGCCATGAACCACGGCGGCGGCATGACCTGGCTGACCGGAACCTACGACCCGGATCTGAACCTCGTCTACTGGGGAACGGCGAATCCGAATCCGGTGATGGACGGGTCGAGCCGGAAGGGCGCGAACCTATTTACCTGCACGATTGTCGCCTTAAATCCGGATACCGGAAAGCTGGTCTGGTATTTTCAAGCCTCGCCGCACGATGTGCACGATTGGGACGCCGTGCAAACGCCGGTCCTGGTCGATGCCAAATTCGACGGCAAGCCGCGCAAGCTCCTGCTGCAAGCCTCGCGCAACGGCTATTACTTCGTCCTCGACCGTACAACCGGAAAGGTCCTGCTTTCGACGCCGTACGCGCACATCGATTGGAGTTCCGGCACTAACATCAAAGGGCAGCCCATCGGCAAGCGGGATATGTATCCCTCGCCGGCGGGAACGCTGGTAGAACCGGACGCCATCGGCGCAACCAACTGGATGGCGCCTGGTTTCGATCCGCAAACCGGACTTTTCTACGTAGATACTCATCGCTCTTACAGCCTGTATTATGC
>JBOGMI010000108.1:0-3451 GCA_050746645.1 Bryobacteraceae bacterium
CCGACCGGCGCTCCTGCTTGTTTTTAGGCATGCTCGAACTCGCGCGCGATCGCGCGCTCGAAATCGAGCAGCAGGAGGAATTCGGGACGATCTGGGTGTCGGCTCGGGTCGCCGCCGCAAATGCTTAGTTTCCATGTCTAGGCATGTGCTCGCGCAAGACCTGGTTGATGCGTGTCTGCCATCCCTTGCCTTCCCGCCGGTAGGCGTCCAATACCTCCGAGTCAATGCGAATCGTTTGGTTGACTTTACGGTCTTCCTTGGACGGTCGTCCCCGGCCTCGGGCCAATAACTCGTCAGTGGCTTTCTGGCCGATGTACTTGGGAAGCACCTCGGCGGCGGGCCTTGCCCGCCGCAATTCCTCTTGCGTGATTTTCGGGTTCTCGTCGTCAATGAGTTCGGGGTCAGGCTTTTTCCTGCTCATACATCTGCTCCTCTCTCCGGTTGGCTTTCCTCAAGCTGATGACGCGCAAATCTTCATCGCGTGGCGTGACCACGGCTACATGTAAGCGCCCGTCTAGGAGCGCGAATACCCGCAGCCGTGTTTCTCCGTAGTCGCGCCGCGTATCTTCGGCTACCAACACGGTGTTCCAATCCATCTCGGCCACGCGCTCGAAGGAAAGGCCGCGCTGGGCAATGTTGCGCTCGTTCTTGGCGAGGTCGAAGACAATCTTCATCCGTTATTTGCTACAGCAAAAAATAACACAAAGAGGCTTGCGTGCGCCGCTCACCCTAGTCGGCGGAAACCTCAGCGTGCGCGCGATGCCATTCGTTGATGCGGTCACACGCTGCCCGACAATGCCGCGCTCACTGCCGGGACGTACTTCGAGCAATGCCGGACCCGCCGCGACCAGGCGGCCGGTTTCTTCGAAATCCATGTAGTATCGTATTGTACGATAGTAGTTCTATACGCTTGTCTTAGAGTCGTAGCAGCGTATAATACGCTTGTGACCATCACGTTTTGCAATGGCAAAGGGGGAACTGGAAAAACAACATTATCTGTGCTTCTCGCTCTCGCCCTCAAAGAGGCCGGTCATACTGTCGCAATCGAAGATACGGACCCGCAAAAGACAGCAACACGCTGGGTACAGGAGGTAGGTGGGATTGACCTCGCCGCGAGCGGCCTATTCCCTGTCACGATCATTGATACCCCGCCGCGCCTAGACTCGCCTCAAACGCTCTCATCCCTCCGAAAGGCAAGCGTTATTGTGCTCGTCACTTCGCCATCGCCAGCGGACCTCTTCACTTCTCGCGATACGGCAGCTCTTATCAAGAGGGAGGGCCTGTTTGAGCGCGCGCGACTCTTGTACAACCAGGTGGAACCAGGTACGATTCTCTCCCGTGATCTTGTTGAAATGGCAAAAAGAATTGGCTTGACGCCACTTTCGAACAAATTGCATCGACGGCAGGCGTATCAACATGCGGTAGTTCTAGGGTGGAAATCCTTAGGACCAAAGGCGAAGGAGGAGGCCCTTCGTGTGGCGCTGGAGATTACCGCTACGAATAATGGAGTTCGACCGGCCGTATTATCCGAGGGTCGTATAGGAGTATAGTAGTATTATCGTATTGTAGGAGCAATTGTGGCTAAACCAAGTTCTGAACTGCTTTCCAAGCTAAGCACCGCTATTGATAGACAGCCGATTACGTCGGAACCACGCGCTGCTGGCGCTTTGGTGCCGTCTACGCGAAAAACAGCCGCTAGAGCGGAAGGAAAGGCTGAAAAGATTACGGCGACCATCTATGCGACTGATTGGCAGCGCCTGGATGAAATTAAAACCTTTTTCCATCAAATGGGCTATCGCAACCTCTCGGACTCGGAGGCACTTCGTATTGCTTGTCGAGCGGTCCGAATCAATGATGAATTGACAACTTATTACGAAGATATGAAACGCGAAGATAATAGGCGAAAATCAGCCTAGCATCGTATAGCCGTATTGTCGTATTATACGTTAGCGGCAATATTGAGAGGCAAAAGGGAGGGGAGTCCCGCGCTCCTGCGAAGCAAAGCAGCCAATAAATAATCCTTCAACGAAAACTGGATCAGAAGGGAATTTGGGATGGGCAATAAGAAACAGCAGGGCCTTGTACGCGTTCGCGAGCTGATGCTCAATGAGCTTCCTGGATTTGAACAGATCTGCTCTGTGAAACCGGGCGCCGGAATTAAGGCGGAGACTGTTCAGAGCAAGAATCATTTCACCCGAAATAAACAGGTCGGAGCACTCGTTGGTATTGGCGAGGACCCGAACGCTGATATGGGTTTTATGGCTCGCATGCTGACGCTTTGTTCCCTGCCTAGGACCGACCCCGGCGGCCGTCTGCAATACAAACGACAGAATGGCCCCTATAAGCTCATCATGATCGCAGGTGGCGACAACAGACTTCCTTACGGCAATTTGCCGCGTCTTCTTCTCGCCTGGGTTTCAACTGAAGCTGTAAGGACCCAAGAGCGAGAACTGATCCTCGGGAATTCGCTCTCATCCTTCATGCGTCAACTCGGAATGTACTCGGATAGCGGGGGCAGCAGGGGTGACCGCACACGGCTCAAACAGCAGATTGATAGGCTCTTCAATTCCCATGTCCAACTCATCTATGAAACCCAAGGCCATAAAGCGACCGCATCATCTGCTGTAGCCGACCAAACGGATCTCTGGTGGGACTACAAGAAGCCTCAGCAGGATACGCTATGGCAGAGCCGAATTCGCTTGGGTGAAGCTTTTTTTAACGAAATTATCGCCCATCCCGTTCCTCTCGACATGCGCATCCTGAAAGAAATGAGACGATCCTCTCTCGGACTCGATCTGTACATGTGGCTTTCGTATAAAACGTTTAGTCTCTATAGTCAGGGGAAGAAACCAGAGCGCCTGCCGTGGGAGAGACTCTTTATGCAATTTGGGGCTGATCCGACCAAGACGGATGATAAATACGTTATTCGCGACTTTCGCAAAGACGTGCTCCGCGAACTCAAGAAATTGAAACTTTGCTGGACAGCGCTTAGCTTCGCCACTCCAACAGGCTGCCTAGAAATTCGCGCTTGTGCCCCTTCCATTCTCCCCAAGGCAATCAACCACTGACCTGTGCATAAAGCCTGTGGATTCAAAGGCCAATCCACGCTGAAACACCCTCACCATACATTTTGCTCGCTGAAACACCCTCACTAGTCAATAAAATCAGCACTTTATGTGCCGCTGAAACACCCTCACGGCTTCATCTACGCCCCGCTGAAACACCCTCACGGCCTTTCGCTGAAACACCCTCACATACATATAATTCGTGTCATATAAACAACACGTAGTCGCCCTTCCCAAAATGTGCAAAACTCCCCTAAACAAACAAAAAGGTGGCTTCGCGATCCAAAAGCATTCCTTGGCGGGGAAAGGAGCAAGCTCCTCTCCCCGGTCCCCTCTCCTCTGCCCTCCGTTCCCGCGGCGGTCAAGAGTCCTCCGCTTCGCTCCGG
>JBOGMI010000109.1:0-2915 GCA_050746645.1 Bryobacteraceae bacterium
CCGACCGGCGCTCCTGCTTGTTTTTAGGCATGCTCGAACTCGCGCGCGATCGCGCGCTCGAAATCGAGCAGCAGGAGGAATTCGGGACGATCTGGGTGTCGGCTCGGGTCGCCGCCGCAAATGCTTAAGGGGATAGCTAAATCCGTAAGCTGCCAGCTATTGATATTGCTAGGTTGGCAGCATGATTACACGTCAGCAAGATTGCTGTAGGGCTATGAGGCTTTATCAAGCCACAAGCTACGTCTGAAGCAGCTTGCCGCCCCGGCGTCAAAATCGACGGCACTTCCCTGCTCTGCGCCAGGTCTCCATCCCTTTTCTTTAAAGGCCGGCTCGGATTTGGCGCTTCCGCATAGAACAAAAAGGAAGGATTTGGGAAGATTTTGGGGATGAAAACGGCCCCGTCGGCGAACGTTTAGAGGCAGTAAACGGTAAAGTTGTTAACCTTGCTAGCTTGACAGCATGATTTCATGCTAGCAGACTGCAGGTTTAAGAAGCGGACGCAAGCAACTGCATATGGTCGTGCCGTGCCCAATAGCACAATGGCAGCAGGATGGCATGTAATCTTGAATAAGATTGCGTGTGAGGAGGAGGGCGGGCTTGTTTTAATGCCAAAGCAAAGCCAAATTTATCTTGGCATTTTCATGATTACATGGCATCATGTGAGCTAGACAACGTAGAACTATGCTGTCATGAAAACAATATCAATCATTTCCCAAAAGGGCGGGGCAGGGAAAACAACGCTCGCGCTGAACATGGCTTGCATGGCCGAGGCATACGACCATCGAAGCGTTGTTATCGATCTTGACCCGCAGGCGAGTGCTAAGGGCTGGCATGACCATAGGAAAAAAGAAAGTCCGGTCGTAATTTCCGCTCAGGCTAGTCGCATAGACGATGTGCTGGCCGCAGCCCGCGAGCACGGTGCCGATATCTGCATTATTGATACCGCGCCACACTCAGAAACTGCTGCACTCGCTGCGGCGAGATCTGCGGACCTCATTTTGATACCCTGCCGTCCCGGCATTCTTGATTTGCGGGGGATTTCGACCTCTGTGGACCTTGCGCAGCTTGCTCGGCGTCCGGCTTTCATCGTCCTGAATGCCGTACCGCCACGAGGGGCTTTGGGTGATCAAGCGGAAGAAGCCATTCGGCCCTACGGCATCGAGGTCGCAAGCTGTCGAATATCCCAACGTGCCGCTTTTTACCATTCGCTCACGGCCGGACAGACCGCTATCGAATTCGAACCTAACGGAGTTGCCGCCCAAGAAGTACGGGAACTGTATCAGATTACATGTAAAAGAGTTGACATGATTACAAGTAATAAGAGCAAGGAGAGAAAGACAGCATGAGCAAGAAAGCTTCGCTTGCCTCAGCACTCCAGCCGTTCGACAGAGTACCCCCCGCCACTGCGTCAGCCCCCACCGTCCATCAGCCTCACAGCTCCACGGCAACAATTGCGACCCAGGCGCCAAGCCGTATCGGGAAAAAAGCCCTCATCGGTTACTTTGATCCTGGCGTTTCAAAACAGCTTAAGCAAATGGCTCTCGATATGGATCGCACCGTTCAAGATCTTCTTGCCGAAGCCCTGAACGACTTTTTTCAGAAGCACAAGAAAGCAACAATTGCATAGGCACAACGGAGAAGAAGCAGGGGAGAAGCGGCATGCCACACAAAGCTGACAAAGGTCTTCAGAGCATTGGTGAAATCATGCATCAAGGTCCCGCGCACCTGCGACCGCCAACGCCCACTCAGATTCGCCTCGCTGAAGCGTCGGCGGCAATTGCCTCCGAGCAGAACGATACTGGTATTGCCTACCATCACACTGTATTTTGCCAGACAGCATTACCCTACCGGAGCGTTCCTGATCGCGTCTGGGAGCGTACCAACGGCCATGTTTCTTTACGGGTCGAGGCAGGCTCAGCCCTGCATCCCGAACAGAAAAAATGGATCAATTTGCCTTTACCTTTTGGAACAAAGTCTCGGCTTATTCTCATTTACTTCGATACCTTTGCGATTAAAGAACAATCTCCTATGGTTGAGATCGAGAACAGCATGACGGCCTTTCTGAAGAGACTGCAAGGGTATAGTCCGAACGGGAAAGAGTTATCAGCATTCAAAAACCATGCAGCCGCTATCACTGGGTCATTATTTCGCTTCGCCACCGCCCAAGGGAACCGGACATTTCAGGTCGATACTAAAATCGTTACAAGTTTCGAACTCTGGTATCCACGTGATGAACGCCAAAAGACACTGTGGCCGTCCTACGTTCGCCTCAGTGATGAGTATTTCAACACGCTAAAAAACCACGCTGTCCCGCTCGATCACCGTGCCGTAGCATCGCTCCAACACAATGCCCTTGCATTGGACGTTTACAAGTGGCTGGCGCAGCGGCTCTGCCGGGTCCCCGCTAAGACCCCGGCCTTCCTGCCATGGCCGGCCGTACAACTACAATTCGGGCAGGGGTATGCTCGCCTCCGCGCGTTTCGATCAATTTTTCTGAAGACGCTCAAAATCGTCATGACGCAATATCCAACTGCAAAGGTTGCTGCCACACAACAGGGCTTAACTCTTCACCTTTCGCCGCCACCGATTGCGAAGCTCCCAGCTCTGGCATGATTTCCAGGAAGACCTGTGCATGCATAGCGTTATCCACGGGTAGTTTGTGGCGCAAGCCACGGGTAGTTTGTGGCGCTCAAGCGTAAAATCCACGGGTAGTTTGTGGCACAAGCCTATAGATGTACCTATACGCACCGTTAGTAGACCCAATCTGCTGTGGAAAAAACCTCCTCCTAAACAAAAAGGTGGCTTCGCGATCCAAAAGCATTCCTTGGCGGGGAAAGGAGCAAGCTCCTCTCCCCGGTCCCCTCTCCTCTGCCCTCCGTTCCCGCGGCGGTCAAGAGTCCTCCGCTTCGCTCCGG
>JBOGMI010000110.1:0-8163 GCA_050746645.1 Bryobacteraceae bacterium
AACACGAAATCCGTCTCCGGGTCCGCTACGCCGAAACCGACCAGATGGGCGTAGTTTATTACGCAAATTATCTCGTGTGGATGGAGATCGGGCGCGTCGAGTTTGTGCGTTCGCGCGGACTCGATTACAAAACCATCGAAGAAACCGAAGGCTTGTTTCTCGCCGTGATGGACGCTCATTGCCGCTATCGTTATCCGGCACGCTACGACCAGGAAATCGTTGTCGAAACCAGAGTGTTGAACGCGAATACGCGCGTGATTGAATTCGGCTATGAGATCCACTTGGCCGATTCCGACCGGCTGCTTGCCGAAGGCTCGACCAAGCACATGTGGCTGAACCGGGAATGGCGGCCTTCGCGCCTGCCGGAGCGGTATCAGATGCTGCTTGGCTAAGGTCAGCTTGGCGCCTTCGGAGAGGTGCATTGCCTCGCAAACGTCTTTGGGGCTGGGCGACCATTGACCCCGGGGCGGATGAGCAGTACCCTGCAAAGAAATACCCCGATAGGCGTTATACTTTATCGAGTTGCCGTGCGCCGCCCCGGAACCTGAAGAAGCGTCTGCAAGCGCGCTCCTGAATCCATACCTTTTGCGAGGGCCGGTTTGCGAGGGCCATGCTTCCCGAAATAGAGCTCGATAAGGGACTGTCAACCAGTGGTTGCGACCATAGGGCAGAAACCCGGGCCGCCGACAGAGACGTCGCCGATCTACTTTACCGATACGGCATTGGGAGCGTCGCAGTCTCCTTTTTTGCTTCCTCAGGGCTGGCATTCATATCTCTCGGACAGATCCCTTGGCGTTTCCTTGGGCTTTGGTGGCTGCTCATGACCGCTGTTCTTGTCCTTCGCGGTTTCGACATTTTCCGGCACCGGTTCCGGGCTTCGGCGTCGGATACGGCGGCGCGCGAAATCCGGCGATTCGGAATAGGCGTAATCGCTGCAGCGGCCCTCTGGGCGGCATTCCCGCTGGCGTTCCTCGGGCAGTTGGATCATAGCGGTCGAGCCTATACGGCCATTGTTCTTTGCGGTATGGTGGGCGGCAGCGTCACGGTTCTATCGCCCTCGCGAGCCCTTTCGCTCGCATTCTGTTCCCTTCTCGTGTTGCCGGCCTCCCTCCGCTTTCTATGTTTCGCAGGCGACGCAAACACATTTCTGGGAATCCTGGGTTGTTTTTTTTTCGTGGTGATGGCCGCTTCGTCGAGGGTTGCCCATCGGGCAACGATGGAGTCCGTTCGGCTGAGCCGTACGAACGAAGCTTTGCTGCTGGCGATGCAAGACTCGAATCTTGAGCTGGCGGCGGCCCAGGGAGAATTGCGCGAAGCAAACCGGTTGCTTGAATTTCGTATCCAGTCTCGCACAGCCGATCTCGAGGCGGAAATGCAAGAAAAAGAGCGCTACGCGAAGGAGTTGCGGCGAGCGAACGAGGATCTCAAGCATTTCGCCTTTGCCGCCAGCCATGATCTGCAAGAACCGTTGCGGATGATCACAGCCTATTCGCAACTGCTCGTGAAGGGCTACCCGGGCCCGCTCGAGGGTGAGGCGAAGGTCTGCTTAGAATTTATTACCAGAGGCGCCAAGCAGATGCGGGACCTGCTGATGGACCTACTCTCGTATGCCGAGGTGGGCGTGGACAGGGGGAAAGCCGATGAACCCATCGATCTAAACACGATCCTCGACAACGTGAAGCAGAACCTCAAAATCGCGATTGAGGAGAGTTCGGCCGTGATCACGAGCCAGCATCTGCCTGAGATTGAGGGCCAGCAAGCACATTTTGTCCAGCTCTTTCAGAATCTGATCAATAACGCCATTAAGTATCGCGGAGAGCAGACGCCCCACATTCTGATCTCTGCCGAGCAACTGGGCAGCGACTGGCGCTTCGCCGTGGCCGACAACGGCCTGGGCATCGCTCAGAAATACCATACGCAGATCTTTGGCGTATTTAAGCGGCTTCATGGACAAGCGATCTCCGGCACAGGGATGGGCCTTGCGATTTGCCAACGCGTTGTCGAGCGTTATCGGGGCCGCATTTGGGTTGAATCTCAACCAGGCGCAGGAGCGAAGTTTTATTTCACGATACGGGGAAGCGGCCGAAAGAGATGAGTAACGGGAGAGATGCGAGCGCGTTTCAAATTCTGCTCATGGAGGATAACCCCGCAGATGTCTACCTTTTTCGGCAAACGCTTCTGCGTGCGGGACTGAACTCCGAGTTGACGGTGATTCAGGACGGCGACGACGGACTGGCCTTTGCCGAAAGCGACGGAAAATATTGCGCGGGCCGAGTACCCGATCTCGTAGTTTTAGATTTGAATCTGCCGAAGGTCGGAGGTTGCGAACTGCTCGAAGCTCTGCGCCAGAATGCAAATCTGTCGAATCTCGCAGTGGCGGTCATGACCTCGTCGGACGCATCGCGGGACTATGAAAGATGCACCGAATTGGGTGTCGTCGGTTATCTTACGAAGCCGCTTGAGTTGGAGGATTTCCTGCGCATGGGCGAGGTAGTGAAACGGTTATTGCTGGAGAATACGTCCCGCAAGCAGACGTGATATGGAGAAACAATGACGAGGATTGGCGTCATGTGGTTGGCGCGAAGGTCGATCCACTGAGCCTCGCGATCCCTATCGAACAGGAAATCGCCGGCCGCAACTGTGTTCGCATTAGTGCCCACCGGGCTCTTTGTCGTATCCCTGGTCGCGAGCGCGATTCCGGCTCTGCGAGCCGCGGAAATCGATCCTGCACCAGCGCTGCGGACGGAATAGCCTGCTTCCTCGACTAAAATTGTACAGATGCGCCTTTGCCTCATCTGTGCCATCTGCACTGCTCTTGCCTGGGCCGCGAACGTACCTGCCAACGCGCTGCGGAATGCTCGCGACCGTCAGGATCTCGCCGCACTCGATCACTTGATTGCGCAGGCCGCGCGCGGGAACATCTCTTCGTCCGCAGCGCAATACCGCATCGCACTGGCGAACTCGTATGCCGCCGAGGTGGCCATGGAGCTGCACCAGAAAAAGAAGGCGGAATCCTATGCCGAGGCAGGCATCGGCGCGGCGCAAAAAGCCGCCACCCAGGACGATTCCAATGCCGAGTATCACCGGCTGCTCGGCCAACTGTGCGGCCAGGCGATTCCGGCTAGCCCGATTTGGGGCACGCTGAAATACGGCCAGTGCGCAAGCGGCGAAATCAAAAAAGCTATCGCCCTGAATGGCCGCTACGCTCTGGCCTACGTCACCGAGGGCGTGGGGAATTATTACCTGCCGCAAGCGATGGGCGGCGGCGCCGGCCTGGCTCTGAAGGATTTCGACAAAGCGATTGCCCTTAATCCCAGGCTGGCTGAAGCGTATCTATGGAAGGGGCTCGCATTGAAGAAACAGAATCGGAACCGGGAAGCGCGCGCCGCGCTCGAGCGCGCTCTGCAGCTCGATCCGAAACGCTTGTGGACGAAACAAGAGTTGGATAAAACTCCCCAGCGCTAGATGCGGCGCTTCCTTTTGCTCTGCGCGGCCATTGCGGCGATTGTCTGGCTGGAGTTTGCTTTCTATCCGGGCCACACTTACCTTCGCGGCCGAACGCAGCTCTATGTTCCGGCTCTGGAGCGTCTCGCATACCCCAGCTTTTTGTCGCGGGACTTAGTCGCTACACATCCATTTGTTACTTACACGATCTACGATGAAGTAACTCTATTTCTCAAACAGGTTATCGGGTTACACCTCCAGGCGGGGCTTACTGTCCAGCAGCTATTGTGCCGGGCCGCCGCGGTCGCCGGCGTGTTTTTGATGGCCGGTGCGGCTGGTTTTGCGGATGTGCTTGCGCTGGTTGTGGCCGCTGTTGTGAATCTCGGGATTGGACTTGCGGGACCCACGGTATCTACGGTGGGCCTTGAACCAATTCCGCGTGTCTTCGCGTTTGGCCTGGTGCTGCTCGCTTTAGGACTGCTATTGAAGGAGCGGCCGCTGCTTGGGAGCTTAATCGGCGGCATCGCGCTGGTTTATGATGCGCGCATCGCGGCCATCTTTTGGATCGTGTTCCTGCTCGCGGCCGCATGCGAACGCAGGCTGCGGCCTCTGTGCAAAGCCGGCCTTCCCATTCTTCTCGTATTTGTGCTCCTGCTGGCCAACTTCGCGCAGTTGCAACAGGGCGAGGTCCATGCCCAAATCGATTTCGGCAAGATTCCCGCGTGGCTTCGAGTCATACAGCAATCCCACACCGGTTCGGTTTGGGTTTCATCCTGGGCCGGAACCTATGTCTGGCAGTACGCCGGCATCTACGTCCTGGGACTGTGGGCGATTGCGCGCATCTGGCCGATCTTGAACCGGCAGGCGCGCTGGTTTTTTCTGGCGCTCCCGGCTGCCGGGCTTTTGAGCGTAGCCGTTTCGTATCTCGGACTGGAATGCTTCGCCTGGTTTCCCATGGCGCAGATTCAGCCGGCGCAAAATCTGCTTTATACCGCCGCGTTGGCTGCCATCGCTTGCGCCCTTGCGGCGATGCAGGCGGCCGGAAAGCGGCGGATCTGGGAAGCGGGCTTGTGGTTCGCCGTCGTGTTTGCGCTGGCGATCGACAGTTCGATTTTCGATTTCCTGCGCCCGCGGTCCATCCGCGGGGCCGCCGCGCTTGTCTTGTGCTTCGCGCTCGCATTCGCGCTGGCCGCGCTGGCCGCTGGTTTTGAACGTGCGCCGCGCTGGCCCCCGTCACCTTTTGCGGCTTTCCTGGCCGCGCTGTTCGCTATTCCGGCACTGCTGCCGCATCCGGCTCCGATCAATACCAAGCCCGTCACGTGCCTCGCCGATTGGGCTTTAAAGAATACCTGGGGCAGCTCGTTGTTTCTGTTTCCCGATGCCGGACGCTCGATCGAACCAGGAAGTTTTCGTGTAAAATCGCGCCGAGGATTGTGGGTGGATTGGCAGAGCGGAGCGCTTGCCGATTATTTTGAAGCAGCGGCGGCCGAATGGTCCCGGCGCTGGCGCCAAGCCGCCGCCGGACCGTTCACTCCCGAACGTCTCCAGCGCCTGCTTCCGCTGGGAATCGACTACTATGTACTGAAGAAGAAAGACCGGCTGGCAAACGTCGCCCCCGTCTTTCAGAACCGTCGTTACGTGGTCTACGATGCGAACGATTTGCGCGCCGTGCGCGGACCGCTGCGTCTGGATGTGCCGTGAGGTGAGACGAGTCTCGCCGCCTGGCTCTGCTTCAGTTCAGGCTGCATGGTTTTTCGACCCTGCCTCTGTCGCGAGGATGCTATCCTGACCTGATGACCATCACGGTCTCGGTCCCCGATCGGCTCGCGGAAAAAGCTGCTGCCAAGGGCCTATCTGTCGAAGCCTACATCGAGGGAATGGCTGCTCAAGCCATTCAAGAAGATGCTGCCGCTTCAGAGGAAGAGATCTCGCGGCGCGCCGTGGATGGTCTGTTGGCTTTCCGGCACAAGCATCGACTAACCTCGGGCCGTGACCGCGCCGTGGGCTTGCGGACTTGGCTGCACCAAGCTCATAGGCGATGAACCCGGCCTTCGTACTGGACGCATCGCTGACCCTTAGCTGGGCATTTGAAGATGAAGCCAATTCCTTTTCGGACTACGTGTTGGTTCGATTGAAAGAAAATTCGGCACTGGCTCCTGCGCTGTGGCCGTTCGAGGTAGCCAACGTACTTTCGACCGCCGAACGGCAGGGCCGCATCGAACCCGCCGAGCAGACTGAATTTCTCGAATGGCTGCGTCAATTGCCCGTTGCCGTCGAACGCAGGCCCGCAGCCTGGCCCTGGCAGCAGATTCTTCCGCTTACTCGCACGTGCCGCCTCAGCGCCTACGATGCTGCCTACCTGGAACTGGCTCGGCGCGAACGCTTGCCGCTCGCTACCCTCGATGCCGACCTGAAAACCGCCGCCCGTGCCCAGGGTGTCCCACTTTTGGAGATTCTTCGGTGATACCCGTTTCAAGCTGACGAATCGGCCAGCCGGATCAGCAGGTACACTACCGCCGCGAAAACGCCTGCCGCGGGGATGGTCAGGATCCACGCGCCGACGATATCGCCGGCGACATTCCAACGCACCGCGCGCACGCGCTGAATCGAGCCCACACCCGCCACGGCCCCGGTGACGACGTGCGTAGTGGAAACCGGCAAGCGGAGCCATGTGGAGAAGAGAATGGAGATCGCCGAACCAGTCTCGGCGCAGAAACCGCTGCGTGGTTTCAGGCGTGTCAGGCGCGTGCCCACCGTGCGCACCACACGCCAGCCGCCGCTCAAAGTGCCCAGCCCCATAGCCACAGCCGATGCCAGAATCACCCAATCCGGAACGTGAAACGTGCTCAAATAGCCGCCCGAGACCAGCACCGCGGTGATGATGCCCATCGACTTCTGCGCGTCGTTGGTTCCATGCGCGCAGCTCAGCAGCGCGGCCGAGGCGATTTGCGCGTGACGAAAGAAACGGTCCATGCGCGCGGGCGAGAAACCGCGAAAAATCCAGTAAACCGCGACCATCAAAAAATAGCCGAGGATCAGTCCGATCAGCGGAGCGACCACGATGAAGGCTAGCGTCTCGGGCCACTTGCCGAGAATCAGACCTTTGGTTCCGGCATGCGCCATCGCCGCCCCGGCATAAGCGCCAATGAGCGAGTGCGAGGAACTGATGGGAAGTCCCAGATACCAGGTGAGCAGGTTCCAGGCAATGGCCCCGATGACGGCGGCAAGCAGAACGTAAGGCGTCACAAGGTGGATATTGACGAAGCCTTCACCGATCGCTTTGGCCACTCCCGTGCCCAGGAAATAAGCGGCAATGAAATTGAAAGCGGCCGCCATGGCCACTGCCTGCAGCGGGCTGAGTACGCGCGTGGCGATCACCGTCGCAATCGAATTCGCCGCGTCGTGGAAGCCGTTGACGAAACCGAAGACCAGCGCGACCGCTATGATGATCACCGCCAATCCGAGCGGGGTCATTGTTAGCTGTTCTTCACCGCGACGTTCTGCACCACGTCGGCCACGTCTTCGCACATATCCGTAGCGGCTTCCAGTATCTCGAATACTTCCTTTTGCTTAATGAGCGAAATGGGATCGATGGAGGCGCTGAAAAGATTCCCCACCAGCGTCCGCTCGACCGCATCGGCCTCGTTCTCCAGTCGGTTGACCTCAATGCAATGATCCCAGACCGGTTCCTTGTCGCGCAAAGCGCCGAGCGCGCGCGCCAGCGCCTGGCACGAATCGTCGATCATCCGCCCCAGATTGACCGCGCCCTCGGGGATGGGATCAAGCCGGTAGGCCACGATGCGGAAAGTGGCGTCTTCAATCGCATCCAGCACGTTGTCAAGAGACGTCGCCAGCGTCTGAATGTCCTCCGGATCGAAGGGCGTAATGAAGGTGGATTGCAGCCGCTTGAAAATTTCGTGTATAATATCGTCGCCATTGCGTTCCAGCGCCTCCAGCGGCTTGGCGATCTGGCTCATCCCGTCGTATCCGGAACGCAACCCGGAGATCAGCATCTGCGAAGCCTGGCAAAGAATGCGCGTGTGCTGCTGGAAAAGATCGAAAAATTTCGGGTCGTGCGGAAGCAGATTCATACTGCGCTCGGAACTTATATAGCACGCCCGCTCCAACGCACCCGCTAGAATCGACGGATATGGATCGCTATTTAAGACTGTTGGCCTGCGCGGCAGTTGCACTTTTGCCCGTCAGCGCTCTGGCGCAGAATTGGAGGCAGTTGTTCGATGGCAAGGATCTGGCCGGCTGGAAACATGTCGGTCCCGGCTCCATGACGGTGGAGAACGGCCTGATCCATACCCATGGCGGCATGGGCCTGCTCTATTGGAAGGGCGGCACTTTCGGCAACTGCGTGATCCGGGTGGTTTACAGAATGCGCGATCACAACGACAACTCCGGCGTGTTCATCCGCATTCCGATCGAGCCGCGTGAACCCTGGATGCCGGTCTATTACGGCTACGAAGTGCAGATCGATAACATCGCCAAAGGCGAAGACCAGAATCACATCACCGGAACGCTCTATTCGCTCACCAAACCGCTGGCGCGTCCGGGCAAGCCGGGACCGCAGTGGAACACGATGGACATTATGCTGGATGGGCTCCGGACGGTGGTGTTGGTGAACGGCGTCAAAGTCACCGACTATACCGAAGGCCAGCCGGTTCCGCCCAAAAAGCTCTGGTACGAACCCGAGCGCGGCCGGCGGCCCGA
>JBOGMI010000111.1:0-1736 GCA_050746645.1 Bryobacteraceae bacterium
CCATTCTTGTAACCGACGGCCTTGATGGTTCCCGGTTCGTAGGGAATGTCCCATTCGAGATGCAGATCCTGAGTGGTTCGCAGTTCCCGGGCGCGCGGCGGGTAATGGCCGTAATGGCCTTCCATGCCGAGCCGCGGGAATTCAAAACCTTTCTTGCCGACCGACTTGCCGTTTACGAACAATTCCACGTCGTCGCAGTTTGTGTAACACATCACGGGCAGAAACTGGCCTTCCCTGCCCTTCCAGTTCCAGTGAGGAAACAAATGCAGCAGCGGTTTTTCGGTCCATTGGCTCTGGTAGAAGTAATATCCATCTTTTTTGAATCCGCAAGTATCCAGTACTCCCGAGCTGGCGCTTCGCCCAGGCCACCTGGCTTCGCCCAGATAGTCGATTCCAGTCCACATGAAATCGCCGGAAACGTAATCGTACGTGCGCACGAATTTCCATAACTGCTCGGTGTCGAGATAGCCGCTGCTGCGAAATCCAAAGAAACTCGGCTTGGCATCCGGCAAGAGCCATTGATAATCGCCGCGAACGCCGCCCATACCGGAACTCTCGGTACCGATGAACCGCCGCCGCGGATACTTATGCCGATCGATACTGTAATACTTCTCGCGCCGGTCGCGCCAGCGGTCGACATAGTTGTAGCCGACAATATCCAGCGCCTCCAGAAATTCGGCGGGTACCGCTTTCGGTTGGGCGGCGATCTGATCGCAGGCGGCCGTGACCGGGCGCGTTGGATCCAGATCATGAAACAGCTTAACCAGCTCGCGCGCGGTTTGGACGCCATCGGGATGGATCTGGTCGGGAATTTCGTTTCCGGCGCTCCAGATCACAACGGAAGGGTGATTCCGATCGCGATGGACGAAATCCGTTACGTCGCGCACATGCCATTGATCGAAATAGAGCGCGTATCCATAGGGGCCGATCTGCCCTTTGCCGTAACGCCACTCGTCGAATGCCTCGTCCATGACGAGAAAACCCATCCGGTCGCATAAATCCAAAAACTCCGGCGCGGGCGGATTGTGAGCCGTGCGGATCGCGTTGCAGCCCATCTCTTTCAGAGTCTTGAAGCGGCGCACCCAGACGGCTTCGGGCACGGCGGCGCCGACCGAGCCTGCATCGTGGTGCAGGCAGACGCCGTTGATCTTTACATGCTTTCCGTTGAGCAGAAAGCCGCGATCAGGATCGAAGAGAATTTCGCGGATGCCGAATGGGGTGTCGTATTGGTCGATCATCTTGCCGTTCACCTGCACGGTTGAACGGATCGAATATAGATACGGATTCTCCAAGTCCCAAAGCCGAGGATTCGGCAGTTGCAGATGCTGCGTGAATTCGTATTCGTCTCCCGCGGCGATTTCCTGTTTCGCCTCGGCAGTTCCGGTTGTCCCGAGGATCTCGCTGCGCAAGCTGCAGATCTGCGCGGCGGGCGACTCGTTGCGAATCTTTGTCTTCATGCGGACCGTGGCGGCCGTGGACGAAATATGTGGTGTAGTCACATAAGTGCCCCATTGGGCGATGTGTATGGGGCTCGTCCGCACCAGCCACGTGTGGCGGTAAATGCCCGATCCGGAGTAAAATCGCGAATTCGGCTGGTGCGAGTTGTCCACGCGGACAGCGATCACGTTTTCGCCGTCATGTAAGTGCGGCGTCAGATCGTAGAAAAAGCTGATGAATCCGTAAGGCCGCTTTCCTAAGTAGTGGCCGTTGATCCAGACTTCGCTGTCTTCGTAAAC
>JBOGMI010000112.1:0-4440 GCA_050746645.1 Bryobacteraceae bacterium
ACCATGAGGCAGTTCAGGGCGCAGACAGCTGAGGACGTGCTGGTAGACATGAAGAGGGCGTGGGAGGATGCGCGCACGGCGCTGATGGCAGCCAGGGACAGGATGAAGAGGACAGCGGACGAGCACAGGCGAGACGTGCGGTACAGCGTGGGGGACCTGGCCATGCTGAGCACGGCTCACCTGGCCAAGCACGGGACCAAGCTGAGCGACCTGTACGTGGGCCCCTTCCCCGTGGTGAAGGTCAGCCAGAGCGGGCTCAGTGTGTGGCTGCTGCTGCCCAAGGAGTACGCCAAGCTGCATCAGCCCTTCCACGTGGAGAAGCTGAAGCGCTTCGTGCCCAGTGCACGTGGATGGGACCGGAAGGAGGACGCGACCCCGACTCCCGAGCTCGTGGACGGCGCGGTGGAGTGGGAGGTGGAGCGTCTGCTGGGCAAGAGGGAGGCCATGGAGGCCGTACAGGTCGAGCCTGAGGACAGCCTGTTGGTGGACAGCGAGGAGAAGGAGCCCGTGGCAGAGGAGGATGAGAAGAAGGAGGAGGCGCCCATCAGGAGAGTCAGCCCGCGGCTGGCTGCCAAGGCTGCGGCGGACAGGCGTCAGCAGTTGAAGACGGGCAAGAAGAAGGTCATCAAGGGGAAGGAGGAGCTCGTGCTGCGCTACCTGGTGAAGTGGGCAGGCTTCAGCGAGGAGTACTGCACATGGGAGCGAGCGAGCAACCTGCGTCTGCATGCACAGGAAGCCATCGACGACTATGAGGCCAGGGCGGCCGAGGACAGAGGGGAGACGACAGTGGCCCTCCAGTACCTGCACGCGCTCGTGGACGACGGCGGCTCACACCAACTGACTGTACAGACGACGCTGGTGGGAGCCGTGGAGGCTGCAGTGGGAACGGGGGCAACCAGTCCAGACAAGCAGACGTGGACTGTTGTGAACAGGAGCGGTCGTGGGACTCAAGGCCACCGCGGCTAAGTCCTTTTGGTAGGCCGTCTGGACTGAGTTCAACCGTGTGGTTCTTAGGCCTCCGGACCCACTCGTTTTCGAGAAAATCGAGAAAGAAGGTTCGCCTATGATCTCGAGGGGCCTAGAGCCAAATCTGCTAAGTGTTTTTGTTAGTGGAGAACGGACTCAGCGAACCTGGCAATCATGTGTGGAATGGTGAAACATGGACTACGCGGGTCAAGGCCCATGTGTGAATGTACGTTTCTGTCACTGTGAAACGCGTGTGCGACGTAACGGTTCTGGCTGCACGTAACTCAATAAGAGCATGGTATGTGCTTTAATGGTCTGTTTTGCTTTGTATGGTTTGCAAGGCTCTATCTGGCTGGGCATGTGTTGTCGGACAGCGCGGCACGCTCGGCTCGAGGACGAGCCGTTTCTTAAGAGGGGGAGGATGTTACGACCATGTTCACTTATGGCCAGGAGTCGGCCGATTTGCGGACTTGGGGATAGGAGTGTGCTATGAGCGAACGTGTGGGTTTCTGTTCTCAAAGTGGCAAGCGTGACTGCGGGACTGGAGAGGGCCAATGGGCAGACTGAGTCGGTCGCCATGATGGGATGACTGGCCCATCTCCGGTCATCTCCTATGCTGCTTGCTATCTGGCTCATTCCTTCGTCTCAGGGATAGACCAGGATGTTGCTCTTGTAGTTCAGCTTATAACAGTGGTTCTCGAGTGCCACCTGAACGAAGGACACGGTCCCTCCCTTCTCTCCGTCTCTCTCTCCCCTCTTTCCCTCCTCGTCACCGTCGGCATCACCGTCACTGGCACGGACACAGTGCGTCATCGCATGGATCCCTCATCGACTCATGAGGGTAAGGGGGACGACTCTCCCCCTCCGCAGGTCTTCCTGACGATAGCAAACGACCGGTCGACGATCACTCAGGGGTTGCCCCCTCCTCCTGTGCTGCCCTCTCTCTCTCTCTCGTCGGCTAGCGTTGCCCCCGAGATGGAGGGACTCAGGCAAGGCCAACGGGCGTTGGAGCAGCAAATGGGAGAGGTGAGAGAGCTGCTGGTAAGGCTGAGTCAGGCCACGGGAGGCAGTCTACTTCCCCGTGACACAACGGTGAACACGCCTAGCACCGACTCGACCATGCTGTTCACGCCTACGTACTTGCCCACCTCGGGGATACCGCCCGTGCCAGCGTCGGCCAGGCCCGCGTCCAAGGTGAGCAGGCCTCTCTTCACGGAACCGCGTGCTCCCCCTGCTGTGCCACCGCAGACCCCAGGGACGACGGGGCAGGGGCTTCCTACGCAGAGCCAGGCTGAAACCGCCCCAGTCCAGGCGTACACGGGCCCACCACGGCCCATTCATAGGAAGGTGCCTGAGCCCACCAAGTTCAGGGGTACCATGGCGGAGAGACCCAAGGCCCGCATGTTCCTGCACGCTGCGAGCACCTGGCTGAGGCTGACGTGTGAGGGAGAGACCGAGGAGGTGAGAGTGGCCATGTTCTCAACCCTCCTGGCGGACTCAGCACAGACTTGGTTTACGAACCTGGAGGCGCGCGCGCAACGGGAGCAGCGAGCGCTCTCCCTGCAGGAGCTGTTCGACCGCTTCATCGAGACGTATGAAGGTGGCCTGTCCCGTCGCTTGGCAGAGCAGCAGCTGCAGGCCTTAGTGTACAGAAAAGGGAAGTGCACCGACCTGAGCGCCCTGGACGCGGAGTTCGATCGTCTCGTGGGCCTGCTCTATCCGAACGCGGGGGACTCAGAGGACGCAGATCTCATGCTGGGCGCCCGCTACGCCGAGATCCTCCGCGCGGGAGATTTACTGCTCTGGGAGAAGGCTGTAGACGCCGGACCTCCCGCCAAGCTGCTCGAGTGGCGAGCAGCCGCACAGAACGCGTACACGACACTGGCCATCAAGCGCGCTGCGGCAGCCCGCACGGAGTCCAAGTCGTCCTCATCCTCCACGAGCCGCCCAGGCCAGGCGGTGCGGGCAGCAGCCATGAGCGAAGGGGCCGGAGCCGACGAGGACAGCAGCCTCGAACGGGATGAGGGGCAGCCCGAGGCCGCACTTGGGGCAGCGGCCACGAAGGGACGCCAGGGTCAGGATGCTGACAAGCCGAAGCGACCCCGCATACTCACGGACGCTCAGTTCCAGCAGGTGAGGGAGGAGGGCCGCTGCTTCCAGTGCTACCAGCAGGGCCACAGGGCAAGGGACGACGCGTGTCCGGAGAAGGGCAAGCCAAGGCGCAAGCCGGCGCCGGGGGAGTTAAAAGAGTAAGCCTGGGGGCTGCGGAGGTGAAGCTCTCCAGGCGCAATCAAAGATCCAACACACGACCTCCTTCCCCGTCCTCCACACGTTCCTCCACCCATCAGCATGGCGGGGCACCCCTGGCAGTCAAGGCGGCGCAGGCCCACGCAGAGACGCACAAGGCAGGGGATGCGCGAGTGAGGGAGGCGGCAGCGGGGGGGAAGGACAAGACGAAGGGCACGATGAGTAGGGGGAAACGGCGGCGCAGGCGCAGGAGGGAGCGTATGCTGGTGCAGGCCACAGCGCGGCTGCTCGGTGCTGTGCACAGCGAGCCCAGCCCGTCCCTCGTGGTGACTGCGTTCATCGGAGGAGTGGAGTGCCACGACGTGCTGGTCGACGGTGGAGCGGAGGCAAGCTTCGTGCGCAGGGACTGGGCGATGCGGTCCGGGTTGCGCATTGAGAAGCTCAGCCGACCCCTGCACGTCAGCCTGGCAGACGGGAAGACCAGCATGACCTTAAAGGACGTGGTACGGGCAGAGGCTGTGAAGACGCAGGGCTCCACGGCTCCATGCTCGCTGAACGTCATGGACCGCCTGAACCACCAGATCATCCTCGGCCTGAACTGGCTGAAGGCCGCCAACGTCACGGTCACCTACGGCCAGGACATGCTCTGGAATGGGAAGCCGCTGCTGCTACAGCGAGGCGCTGAGGACGTGATCCCCCAGCGGACCGATCGGGGCCTACTCCCAGTCCGGGTGGACTCTACGCAGCTGCAGACTCAGCCACCTATCGAGCTGAAGGTGTGCGGAGTGGACGTCAAGGTGGGCAGCGGGCATGAGGGGCGCATGCAGGCGATCCTCCGCGACTTCGCAGGAGCGTTCAGCACTGAGCTGAAGGCGAGGTCGGCAGCTGCGTTGAAGGGAGCCATCCACTGCGAGGTGCGGCTCAAGGATCCCAACTGCCGTCCAGTGGTGAGTCCGGAGCGCAGACGTTCGGAGAAGGACATCAGCACGCTGAGACACTGCACGGAGGAGATGATCAAGGCTGGCCTCATACAGCCCAGTGTCAGTCCATGGTCGTCACAGGCCGTGCTGGTGAAGAAGGTCCGGGACGGGGTGGTGCTAGACGAGAAGCGGCCCACGTGGGACTACCGCTGGGTCAATGACCTGGTGCAGGGAGACGCCTACGCGTTGCCGCTGCCCGAGAACATGTTCGACATGCTCAAGGGTGCGCGGCTCTTCAGTAAGCTGG
>JBOGMI010000113.1:0-6061 GCA_050746645.1 Bryobacteraceae bacterium
CGGCGATTGTGAGTCCTTCCGGCTGCCCGGTCGGAAGATCCTTCAAACTATGCACGGCGAGGTCGATGGAGCCGTCGAGCAGCGCGTCTTCGATTTCTTTGGTGAACAAACCTTTGCCGCCCGCCTCGATAAGCGCCGCGGTGGGGAGGCGGTCGCCCGTGGTCTTGATGATTTCGATACGGCTCTCGATATCCATTCCACGCAGAAGGCTCGCAACGTGGCGGGCCTGCCAGAGCGCAAGCTGGGAGCCGCGGGAGCCGATGGTCAGGAGTCGGGGGAGAGTTTGCATGGGTTAGGAGGCATTACAGGCGACCGGAGAAGGCGGCCTGAGAGGCCGCCAGCAGGCTGAGAGCCTGCCCCACTTACGGTTCGGCATCGAGTTTGAACATGCGGCGGACTGCGCTCACGACTTCGCTGCCGTGCGCGGGATCGCCGGTGTAGGCGGCAGCGTGGCGGCGGATCTCGGAGATGGGACCGTGCGCGATTTTGCCGATCAGGCTTCGCGTCAGCGCATCCAGCATCTCTTCCTGATCGGGCGTCAGCAGTCCCATGCGGGAACGATAGCGTTCGAGCACTTCGCGGCGGATCGCTTCGAGCTGGTCCTGCAAACCCACGATGGTCGGAACGAGATCGCGCTCGCGCAGCCGCGCCTCGAGCCGTGCTACTTCTTCGGCGACAATGCTTTCCGCCTGTTCGGCACTTTGCCGCCGCCCTTCGCGATTGCGCTCGGTCAATCGCTGCAAATCGTCCATATCATAGAGAAACGCGTGCTCGATGTCGTTCACTTCGGGATCGATATTGCGCGGAACAGCGATATCGATCAAAAACATGGGCTGGTTCTTGCGCAGATCGATGGCGCGGCGAACCATATCGCGCGTCAAAATATATCCCGGCGCGGCCGCCGAAGCGATGACGATGTCCACCTCCGCAAGCCGCTCGGGAAGCGCCTCGAAGGCGACCGCCTGCCCTTGGAACAGGCGCGCGAGACCGTATGCGCGCTCGGGAGTTCGGTTGGCGATCAGGATCTGCGCCACGCCCGCGCGGACCAGGTGCCGAACCGCGCCTTCGGACATTTTGCCTGCACCGACGATCAGCACGCGCTTCTTATTTAAAGAGCCGAAAATCTCCCGCGCCAGTTCCACCGCGGCGTAGCTTACCGAAACCGCATTCTGGCCGATTTCGGTCTCCGTGCGCACACGCTTGGCGGTGGCAAAAGCGCTGCGCAGCACCGCATCGAGCAAACTGCCGATGGCGCCCTGGTCCCGAGCCTGCCGCATCGCCTGCTTCAGTTGCCCGAGAATCTGCGGCTCGCCCACGATCATCGAATCGAGGCTCGACGCAACCCGGAACATATGCCGGATCGCCTCTCTTTGCTCGAATAGATAAAGATGCGGCCAAACCTGGTCGGCGGTCACGCCGCCGCGGTCTCCTACGATCCCTTCCACCAGCAGATCCGTCGCAACGTCCTCTTCGAGCGCCGCCACGATCTCCACCCGGTTGCAAGTGGAGAGGATCAAGGCTTCCCGTGCGCCTTTGGCCTGCACGGCTCGCAACGCATCCGGAATCTCTTCCAGCCGGAAGGCGAGCTTTTCGCGCAGCTCGACCGGCGCCGTGCTGTGATTGACTCCCGCCAGCGCCAGTCTCATCGCAGCCACAGAGACCTCAAACTGAAATGAGCCGCCCACGTGACCACGGAGCAGCCGAGCACGCTAACCGCCAGCCAGGCCATCCGCCGTCCGCGCCAGCCCGCCGCAACGCGCAGGAAGATCATTAATAAATAAAATGCCCAGGTAAATAGGAAGAAGCCGATCTCCGGATCGAGGATCCAACGAGTTCCGCTATCGATAAAGGCCCAGATCACGCCCGTTGCCGTGCCGATGGTGATGAAGACGAACCCCATGTTCATCGATTGCGTGATGACACGGTCGAGCGTGGCGAGCGGAGGCAACCTGCTGGAAGCCGGATTCAGGCTCTTGCGCTTGAGCCGCCGCTCCTGTTGCAGGTAGTACAAAGAAGCCACGGCGGCGAGAATCAGCGCGGCATATCCTATGAGCACCGTTGAGATATGAATCAGCAGCCAAACGCTGCGCGCCTGCGGGCTGCTCCAGCCGCCTACCGGGAACTCGGTGGCCCCGATGAGCGTCATAAAGAATACGAGGGGAAAAAGGCAAACCGAAAGCACCGCCACCCGATAGTAGCTGTAGGCCAGCAGGAATAAAGCCGCGATCAAAAGAGCGCACAGCGAGCTGGTCTCGTAAAAGTTGTTCAGCGGCAGACGGCCGCTCTCCACCCAGCGCTCCACGATGGCGACGAACTGGAACAGTGTTCCAGCTCCGAACGCAATCAGTGCCGGAGTGAAAAGCCGTGTGCTCTTTCGGAACACATAGATCAGCGCGTACAGCAGTCCACACGAGTAAAGGGCGGCGGCTGTCCGCAGCCAAAAAACGCTCATAGCCGGAGACTCAATATCTAGTATAGAAGCGATGAAACACTCACAAATTTTAATCAAACATTCTCTCGACTTTTTGTCGGTTCTATTCGATCATCGGAGAAATAGTTGGTGGTGCAAACGAACCGGATTCCCGGCACTCGATGAAAGGAAGTTAAGCCATGGCTGAATTTCTGAACGGGAAGAATGCGGTCGTAACTGGCGCGTCTAAAGGAATCGGGTTGGCGATCGCGAAAGCCCTGCTCGGGGCGGGAGCAAACGTGGCGATTTGCGCCCGCGATCCCCGCAATCTCGATCGAGCTTTGAGCGAACTGCGGGCCGGCGCGGGCGACCGCAAAGTAGCCGGCCACACGGCCGATGTCGCCAACAAAGAAGATGTCGCCTCATTCTTCCAATTTGTGGATCACGAACTGGGCGCGCTCCACATTCTCATCAACAACGCGGGAATCGGCGTCTTCCGCCCCGCCGCCGAACTGACGCCCGAAGAATGGGATCGCGTCATCGCGACCAATTTATCCGGTTCGTTCTATTGCAGCCACGAAGCTTTACAACGTTTTGACAACCTGCGCGGCGGCTGGATCATCCACATAAGTAGCCTGGCAGCCAAAAATCCGTTCGCGGGTGGCGCGGCATACAACGCCTCGAAATTCGGCCTCACCGGGTTCGCCGAAGCGATGATGCTCGACCATCGCCAGGAGAACGTGCGCGTCAGCTCCATCCTGCCCGGAAGCGTCGATACCGGCTTTTCGGGAAGCGAAAGCCGCTCGGATTGGAAAATCGCGCCGGAAGACATCGCGCAGATCGTGCTGGATGTCTTGAGGATGCCGGCGAGGACATTAATTAGCCGGATCGAGGTGAGACCTTCGCGACCCAAAAAGAACTAACCAGAAAAGCCCGGTAGCAGAAACAGTACCAAAGACTATCTACCAAACCCCACAATCTGACGATGAAGGGAGTAAGGAGTAGCGCAGGGAAACTTGGCAATCCGGTTGCATAGGAAGCAGATGAAACGGGAGGTGCCAATGGGAACGGCGCGGGCGACCCCAACCGCCAAAACGGCGCGGGGGATCATCAGGCAGTACGCAATGAAAAGAGGGGATGAGGACATGAGCCGCCTCCGCAAAGTACTCGATCCGACCAGGACCGGCAGAGATGCCGAAACGCTCGAAAAGACGCTTTTGAAGCTGATCGTCGGACAGGACGAAGCGATCGAGCAGATCGTGAACATCTATCAAATGCATCTCACCGGCCTGTCAGCGCCGGGACGTCCGGTGGGGAATTTTCTGTTCCTGGGGCCGACCGGATCGGGAAAAACGCGGACCGTCGAGGCGACCGCCGAAGCGCTGTTGGGGAATCCGCGCGCCGTAGTCAAAATCGACTGCGCGGAATTTCAGCACAGTCACGAAATCGCGAAACTGATCGGCTCGCCGCCGGGATATTTGGGCCACCGTGAGACCCATCCCCTGTTGAGCCAGGAGGTCATCAACCAGCACCACACGGATACCGTGAACCTCAGCTTTATCCTTTTCGACGAAATCGAGAAGGCGAGCGACGCTCTGTGGAATCTGCTGCTCGGCATCCTGGACAAAGCGACTCTCACCCTGGGCGACAACCGCAAGGTCGATTTCTCGCGCGCCATGATCTTTATGACGAGCAATCTCGGCGCCGGCGAGATGAGCGCCCTGGTATCGCCGAAACTCGGATTTCGGACTCCTGCCCCCACCAACCCGGCAGGCGAAGTGGACGAACGGCTCAAACAGAAGATGTCGCGCAGCGGCGTCGAGGCGGCGCGGCGGAAGTTTACGCCCGAATTCATGAACCGCATCGACAAAGTTGTGGTGTTCAAGCCTCTCGGGCAGCCGGAACTGCGCCGGATCCTCGATCTCGAACTGGGGCACGTGCAGCAGCGCATTCTGCTTTCGCCCACGGAAAAGTGCTTCGTGTTTACGGTTTCCGATCCTGCCCGCGACTTTCTGCTGGCCGAAGGCACGGATGTGAAATACGGCGCACGCCATTTGAAACGCGCCATCGAACGGTTGCTGGTCCATCCGATTTCGAATCTGATGGCCACCAACCAGGTAAATGCAGGCGATTGGATCCAGGCCGACTTCGATCCCGGCCAAAAATCGCTGATGTTCACCAAAGAAGCCGAAGGAATGGAAATCCAGGCCATGGCCAGCCTGGCGGGCGAGAGTTTTCGCCTTCCGCCTATGGCCATGGCGGCCAGCGCTCCGACCGACGTCGTCAAGACGGTGAACGCCAAACCGGCTAAGAAATAACGTTTAGACACTGCTGCGCGCTACACTCAAAGATTCGATGCAGCGCAGTATTGCGATCGTCCTGATAACAATATTCGGGTGGCTAATTGCGCTACCTGCATTGGCTGCATCCAATGGTTTGATGGTCCCTGCGTGTTGCCGGAGGAACGGCAAGCATCATTGCATGCTGCGCATGGCGGAGATGATGGATCACGCAGGACCCGTAATCGCCACTGCCGCGCCGCAGTGCCCTTACTGGCATCATGCCAGCACCGCTGCCACACAAGCCCGCTTCTTCGCTCCAAGCGTTCACCAAGCCGTTTTTGCAGGCTTGACGCACCATCCCGCGGTCTCTCCGCAGACGCAAGCCGCCTATCGCATTTCCTATGACCGTTCGCGGCAAAAGCGCGGTCCTCCTTCTCTCCTCACATAGTCATTTTCGGCGATCCGCTCCCTCGCGGTCACGGGTCTGCACATCGCTGGAAACTGGCCAAAGCTCCGTACTGCCCGCTCTCTTAGTTCGCGGTTCCAGCAGATTCGCGGCCTCAGAGTCGGGCGAAAAACCAAATCCGTAAGTTTTGCTTTTGAGGAGAAGAGGATGACTTTTCACAAACGCGGCCGGCGCGCTGCATTTATTGCTATCTTTGCCGCTTCTGTTTGTTTCGCGAGCGCACAGAATACCGCCGCTTTCCGCGGCATCGTTCATGATCCGCAGCACCGGCCCATTCCACACGCACGCGTCACGATTCAGGGCCGTTCGCTTACGTCCAATTCCGAGGGAGAGTTCAAAGCAGATAAGCTGAATCCCGGCCAATACACGGTCACCATATCGGCCCCGGGATTCAGCCCTTTGCAAGAGCAGATCCATCTCACTCCGAGCCGGAATCCGATTTTTCACTTTCAACTCCAGCTCGGGGCCATAACCGCAAGCGTGAAGGTCGCGGCCTCGGCCAGCACCTTGAATACGGAGGCGTCCACCGTCCGGACAAACGTCTCCCATGCGGAAATTCTACGGACTCCCGGCGCGGGCCGTACCAACAGCCTCGCCATGATTACGGACTTCACGCCCGGTGCTTACATGGTGCACGACATGCTGCATATCCGCGGCGGCCATCAAGTGAACTGGTATTTGGATGGAATTCCGTTGATGAACACGAGTATCGCCGCGAACGTTGCCCCGATGATCAATCCCAAGAATGTCGCCAGCCTGCAGGTACAGCGCGGCGGCTATTCGAGCCAGTACGGCGATCGAACTTACGGCCTGTTCAACGTCGTCACGCCTTCGGGTTTCGGTCGCAACAATGAAGCCAACCTGCTCGTCACTGGTGGTAACTTCTATTCGACGGACGACCAA
>JBOGMI010000114.1:0-7291 GCA_050746645.1 Bryobacteraceae bacterium
GGTTAGTGGATCGTGCGCGTCTTACGGTTCATGTAGTCCATGAGTAAGTAATTGCCCAGGGTATACGGCGTGGTGAAATAAGCTTTGCCGCGGCACATCTGAGTTACTTTCTGCACAAACTGCACCAGTCCGAAATCGCTGGCCAGCATAAACGTGTTAATGAGTATGCCGCGCTTCTTGCAGCGCGCCACTTCTTCGAGCGTTTGGCTGATCACCAGCGGGTCCAGGCCGAAAGCGTTTTTATAGATCCGGCCATCTTCGAGCGTCAGCGCCGACGGCTTTCCGTCGGTGATCATGACGATCTGCTTCATGTCTTTCCGCTCCTGGCTTAGAAGCTTTTGCGCCAGGATCAAGCCGTCGCGCGTGTTGGTGTAATACGGGCCCACCTGGACGCGTGCCAGCTCGGAGACGCGCAGCTCCTCGGCCGAATCGTGAAACAGCACGCAGCGCAGCGAATCGCCGGGATATTGCGTGCGGATGAGATGCGCGAGCGCGAGCGCCACCCGTTTCGCCGGCGTGAAGCGGTCTTCGCCGTAAAGGATCATGCTGTGGCTGCAATCGAGCATCAGCACGGTCGCGCAGGAGCTTTGGTACTCCGATTGATGGACATACAAATCGGAGTATTCAAGATTCAGCGGCAAGCGCAAACCCTCGCGAGAGAGGGCGGAGAATAGCGTCGCGCTAATGTCCAGATTCAGCGTATCGCCGAATTCATACTGCTTGGCCGCGCCGCTGGCTTCGACGCCGGTGGCCAGATCGCGCGTATCATGCGCTCCGAAGCTCGATTTGCCTAGCGAGCCGAGCAGGTCTTTCAAAGTTTTGAAGCCGAGAAAATCGATCGCTTTGTCGGTGACCTCGAAGCGCGTCTGGCTCTCGGCCCCACCCTGCGCGCCGGGCGTTGCGGGAGAGTCGGTGGGCTCTCCGTCCATATTGATGTATCCCGCCTGTTCGAGCTTTTCGACCAGGTTATTGATGAGCTGCTCGCGCTGCTGCTCGGAAAGCGTCTGGAGGCGTTGCCGCATCTCCTCCAGTTTGTCGGAGTCGAACAGATCGCCGCTTTCGAGGGCGCGCTCGATCGCCTGCTTGAGCTGATCGAGCGTATGCTCGTTCATCTCGGAAAACTGGAGATACGGGTCGTTAAATCCGCTCTGAAGAAAGTAGTCGGCCAAAGCGCGAAGTAGATCCTCCATCTCGATGCCGAGGTCTTCTTCGGAGAATTTCGAATACGAGGTCCACTTCATGCGGTTTAATTCAAATTGCGCCGGCCGCCGCCAGAGCCGCGGCGCGGTTCGTAACTCCGGCGCATGTCGTCGCGCTCTTCCCGTACTCGGTCTTCGCGCGAGAAGCGCTCGGCGGCGACGAATTCCAGACCCTCGTTGCGGCTGATGCGCTTGTGCGCATAGAGGCCCTCCAGAATGAATTCTCCGGCCGAGGCGCGCATGGCGTCGTTCTCATTGGCCGATAAGCCGAGCTTGCGGATAGACGCCAGAAGATCCTGAATGTGGTTTAGTTGCTGAACGACCTCACGCGACGGCATATTCTCATCCAGCCGCAACGAGCCGCCCAGTTCGAACCACTGCACCACCGGGCGCAGATCGACACCGTCGAAGTACGACGTGTAGATTTTGGCCACGGCGCTGCGAATCAGCTCGCGTGCGACCGTCTCGCCGCCCTTAAGTTCGCCTTCGTATTCGAGTTCGAGCTTGCCAGTGATGGAGGGGAGCGCGGCGTAAAGGTCGACGACACGCGGCACCGCAGAAGTCTCGCCCGCGCGCAGTGCCCGACGTTCCGCGTTCGAGACCGCGTTTTCGAGCGCGCTGATCGGCAGGCGCTGCGAAACTCCGGAGCGCTTGTCGATACGTTTGTCTTCCCGCGCCAGAAACGCCACCTGCTCGACCACTTCGTGGATGAACGGCGGAATCTCCACTTCTACCGGAGAGCGGCGGCGCGTCCAGGCTTCCTGTTTCGTGATTTCGATGCCGTGCGGGACGGTCAGCGGATAGTGCGTGCGGATCTCGCTCCCAATGCGGTCTTTGAGCGGCGTGATGATTTTCCCGCGCGCGGTGTAATCTTCCGGGTTAGCGGTAAACACCAGCATGATGTCGAGCGGCAGGCGGACCGGATAGCCTTTGATCTGCACGTCGCCTTCCTGCATGACGTTGAACAAGCCGACTTGCACTTTGCCGGCGAGATCGGGAAGCTCGTTGACGACGAAGAGCCCGCGATTGGCCCGCGGCAGCAAGCCGTAATGGATGGTCAGCTCGCTCGAGATCGCTTCGCCGGTGCGCGCCGCTTTGATGGGGTCGATATCGCCGATCATGTCGGCGATGGTCACATCCGGCGTCGCGAGCTTTTCCACATAGCGCTCTTCGGGCGTGGCCCACACGATTGGGGTCTCGTCGCCCATCTTCTCCACACGCTCGCGGCATTGTTTGCAAATCGGCCGCAGCGGATGGTCGCGGATTTCGCAGCCGGCGATGTAGGGCGAATGGGCATCGAGCAGGCGCGTCAGCATGCGCGCCAGCCGCGTTTTCGCCTGACCGCGCAGCCCGAGCAGGATGAAATTGTGCCGCGACAGAATGGCGTTAATCGCCTGCGGAATCACGGTGTCGTCAAAGCCCAGGATTCCAGGAAACAGCGTTTCGCGACGATTCAATTTACAGATGAGATTGGTTCTTAGTTCTTCTTTCAGGGTTCGATCGGGCCGGAGTTGATCGAAATAGCGGCTGGAGCGAAGTGCGCCGATCGTCCGAGGTAAGTCGAGATGGGGCATAAGACTTTCCGCGTTCGTTTTCTGACCACAAGTCTAGCAGCGAAGGAATCAGGCGCCGCGAAAGGCTCTGCCGGTCTCGGTTGGATCGTCGACATCCAGCGAGGGGAAAAGCTTGCGGTAAAAGCCGCGGTCGCGTGAGAGCAGGCGCTGTGCTTGTTTCTGGGCATGAGCACCTACCAGAAAATCCGCCAGGATCCTGGTACGTTTCCCTCCCTGCTGCCGATAAATCCGCCATGCGCGGCTTGCGAGGAAGAGCGCTTCACGTGTCAACTCCTGTACACGAATCTGATTGCTCGCAAGAAATGTATCGCAATCACGTTGCGCTTCGAAATGGATGCAAAGTTCGGCGTACACGATGTCGCTGATCGCCAGAGACCCATCGCCTGCCGCGGCTTGCAGGGCGTTGGCCGAGGCTTCATAGAATTCCTCGTTTGGCACCAGGATGTCGAGCAGGATGTTGGTATCGATCGCGGTGATCATCGGCCGCGCACGTCGTCGATGAACTTGTCTACAGAGGAATAGCCTAGCTTTGCAAATGTTTTCCCACAGCGGCCCTTCCATTTAGCAAGATCGAGATTTGCCGGCGCCTTCCTGAGGACGATAGAGCCGCCGGTCACACGGAATTCGATCTCCGTTTCCGGCCCCAGGCCGAACTGCTCCCGGATTTTCTTGGGGATGGTCACCTGACCGCGTTCGCCTAGTCTCATATCCTTAAGTATGAATCGTTATTCATACTGGGTCAAGTGTTGCGTGGATTCGGTGCAGGCTCTCCGGTGTGCTGTGCGGGGTCGAAAATATGATATTGTTCTCATTCGTGAACGACGGAGAATCGCCCTTGCCGGAATATCGGATCCCCTGGCGGCGGCTGCAGCAGGCGGGTTTGAACGCGTACGAATCGCGGTCCTATGTCGTGTTGCTGGGACATCCGCGTTTCAAGGCGCTGGAGGTGGCTGCGCGCGCGCATGTGCCGCGGCAGAAAATCTACGAAGTCCTCGACAGCTTGGTCGAAAGAGGCTTCGCGCAGGTGATGCAGCAGAAGACCAAGCTGTTTTCCGCGGTGGATCCGAACCTTGCTCTGCCGGCCTTTTTCGAGCGTCGCAGCCGGGCGCTCGAAAACGAACTGGGCGAGCAGCAGCGGCTTGCAATGACGCTGCTTCCCGAATTGCGCGCCTCCTACGAGGAAGGGCAAGGCGGGCACGGCGCGCTGCATTTCCTCAGCCTGGTGAACGATCCGGTGCAGACCGGAGCGCACTATCGCCGCATGCTGGCCGGCGCCACTCGCGATTATGCCGAATTCTCCCGGCCGCCCTTCGCCGTGGACCCTCTGGCCGAGCGGCTGGTCACCGAAGCGGCGGCGCGCGGCGTCTTCTGCCGCCTCTTGCTCGAAGCGGGCGCCCGCGATAGCCCGCCTCGCACCGGCATCGAAGATCATCGCGCGGCCGGCGTGCAAATCCGCTGCACCGGCAGGCTGCCGCTGAAACTCGCGCTGTTCGACCGCCGCTGCGGCCTGGTGGCGCTGCTCGATCCGGTTCTGACCAAGCCTTCCTGGACCGCGGTGGTCTTCGAGCATGAGGGTTTCGCCGAAGCCATGTCGGGGTTATTTGAAACTTATTGGAGCCGGGGCGGCGAGCTTGAAAATCTTCCTGTATTACCTCGGTAAGCAACGCGACCAGCATGCCAACGCGATCGCGGCGGAGTTTGTGAAGCGCAGCAGCCGCTATGCGGATTGCCAAATGCGCGAAATTGTTCCGCGGCGGTTCGATTTGTTTGTCAGGCATCCGGCGGCGCAAAAGATTTTTCTGGATCCGGAGGGACGCGTTCTCGATTCGGCAGGCTTTACGGCTTTGATCGAGCGGGCGGAAGCGGAGGCGCGCGAATTGGTGTTTCTGGTGGGTGGCCACGAGGGCCTGCCGCCGGAATGGAAGCCTCGCGCTGGGATGCTACTTTCGCTCTCGCCGCTGACCTTTCCGCACGAGCTAGCTCGCGCCCTGCTGGCGGAGCAGATTTACCGCGCGCTTACCACGCTGCGTGGACATCCATACCCGCGCTAGGCGGTTCATTTCGGGGCGGTGTGGAAAAACCAGATGGTCATCAGCACACCGGCGGCGATCACGATGCCGCGGATGACCGCCGGGCGCAGGCGGCGGGCGAGGATCGGGCCGAGATAGCCGCCGGCGATCGCCGCCGCCATCATAAACAGCGTGGGACGCCAGTCCACGCGATGCATGCCGATAAAGATCAAGGCGGCGACCAGCTTCAGCGATCCGCCCATAATTGCCTTGATGCCGTTCATGGCGTGGATGTCCTTCAACCCATACAGGCCGAAGGCGGCGAGCATCATAATGCCCATGCCGCCGCCGAAATAACCGCCGTAAACGGTAATGGGGAACAGCAGCGCAAGCAATACCGCCTGGTTCGAACGAAATTTGCCGCGCAGTGCGGCACTCACCTGCTTGCCGAAGGCAAACAGCAGCGTGGCAAACAAGAGCAGCCACGGGACTACCCGAAGGAACATGCGATCCGGCGTGTTCAGCAGCAACACCGCGCCAGCCGCGCCGCCGGCCAGGCTAAGGAAAAACCAGATCTTCAGCCGCTTTTCTTCGGCTCGCCCGATGTCCTCCCGATACGAGAAGGCGCTGGCAGCCGCGCCCGGGACGAGAGCAACGGCGCTGGAAGCGTTGGCCATCACGGGAGGTACGCCTGCAAACACCAGCGAGGGAAAGGTCAGAAAACTTCCTCCGCCTGCGATCGAGTTAAGAACTCCGGCCGCAAAAGCCGCCGCAACCAGAAGAAGCAGCACCATCCTCGTTCAGTGTAGAAGCCGAGTACATGAAACCGGTTCTGGCACACTGACTTTGTGCGTTGGAAGGTTTCGCTCTTTCTCCTGATTGCGGTTCTGTGCGCGGGAACCGCTGCCAGCGGTCAAAACACCGCAAAGAAGCCGGTCACCATCGACGCCATGCTGGCACATCGACGTTTCGAGCCCATCTCTCCGATCTGGAGACCGGACGGGAAGGCGTTTGCTTACGACGAAAAGGGAACGATGCGGCTCTACAATGTGTCCACGCGAACCTCGCGCGTATGGTTTCAAACCGACGCACTTCGGAAAGCGGCGAAACCGCCGGTGAAACCGAGACAGCACAATTGGCAGGACCGCGACGTTGCGCCGAAAGTCTATCAATGGTTTCCGAACAACAAGGATCTGCTTGCCTGGATCAATGACGCGCTGTTTATTGTCCACCCGAACGGAAAATTCAAGCGCCTGAAGGCCGTGCGCCATGCCAGCGAAGCAAAGCTTTCGCCCAACGGCAAGCTGGTGCTCTATCGTGTGAAATCGAACCTTTATGTGCTGGATCTGGTGACGCATAAGACGCGGCAGCTCACCTCCGACGGCACGGCGACGCTGCTCAACGGAAAGCTCGATTGGGTGTATCCGGAAGAGCTGGATCTCCCGACTGCGATGTGGTGGTCTCCGGATTCGAAGAAGATTGCGTACCTGCAATTCAATGTCAGCGACGAATTCGAATATCCGCACGCGGATCTGCTCGGCAGGCGCGCCGTTAGCGAGCCAGAGCGCTATCCACAGGCGGGCACGCCAAATGCCCTGGTGAAATTGGGCGTGGTTTCGACCGACGGCGGCAAGACGGTTTGGATGAAAGCAGGTGACAGCCCGGACGTTCTGCTGGCGCGCGTGAAGTGGCTTCCGGATTCGTCCGCCGTCGCATTGGAGCGCCTGGACCGGGTGCAGAACCGGCTCGATCTGCTCTTTTGCAATCCGGCAACCGGCGCAGTGCGCAGAGTGATTCACGAGCAGTCGAAAACATGGATTAATGTAACGAACAATCTGTACTTTCTGAAATCGCAGCCGGAGTTTTTGTGGACCAGCGAGCGCAGCGGTTTCCGGCATCTCTATAGATATAGCGACAACGGGAAGCTTCTCGGACAAGTTACCAGCGGAAATTGGGAAGTGAGATCAATCGCCGCGGTAGATGAGGCGCATCGCGAGATTTACTTCACGTCGAGCGAACAAAGTCCGCTCGAAACGCAACTTTATCGCGTCGGTTTGGATGGCGGCGCACGCACGCTGCTGACGGCGGCGAGTTACACACATACGATTCACGCGAATAAGAGCGGCAGTTACTATCTCGATACTTATTCAAGCTTGAAGCAGCCGACCGAAACGGTGCTTAGAAGCGCTTCCGGCAATCAGATAGCGGTTCTCCAGCCGCAAGCCAAAAAGCAGCTCAAAATTTACGATATCTTGCCTTCCGAGATCGTGAAGGTGAAAGCGCCGGACGGCACCGTCTTGTATGGGCGCTTGATCAAGCCAGCGGGATTTCGCAAAGGGGTAAAATATCCCGCGATCGTGCATGTCTACGGCGGACCGGGATTCCAGACGGTTCGCAACCAATGGTATGGCATCGATTGGGACCAGGTGTTGGCGCATCATGGATACGTCGTTTGGCACCTGGACAATCGCGGCACCTACGGCCGCGGTCATGCGTTTGAAGCCGTGGT